>NZ_CVTX01000141.1:0-95557 GCF_900005715.1 Pseudomonas sp. 34 E 7 | reverse complement strand
GGCGGAACCCTAAGTGGCCGTGACCGCAGAAACGGATATGTACTCGATCTGATCCAACATCCTGGTCGGCCCAGAGGCCGCCATCGGGGGCAAGTCGAATCGTCGCACCGCCCCTCCCACATTTGGACCTCGGAGCGTCAGGTAGATACGCGTCCGCTCCCTCGCCACAGGTGCGGTTTCGCACCACAATTGTGTAGATACCTATGCCCCGATAGCAGTGGTTCCGTCGGAGCCTCTTTGACTGACACACCGCAATCGGGGGCAAGCCCCCTCCCACATTTGGTTTGTGGTTTGTCAGATATTGGCGCGCAGGATGCTGTCGGGCAGTGACTCTCCCTGCTCGACACTTGCCGCAACGGCCGCGATCAACCCTTGCAAGTCATACCCCTGCCCCGCCAGCCACGCCTGATCGTAGTAAGTGGTGGCATAGCGCTCTCCCCCATCACATAGAATCGCCACGATCGACCCCGACTCCCCCGCCGCTTTCATCTGTTGCGCAGCCACCAGTGCACCGATCAGGTTCGTCCCGCTGGAGCCCCCCACTCGCCGCCCCAACCGCTCGGCCAGGTAATGCATGGCTGCCAGGGACAGCGCATCCGGCACCTTGACCATCGCATCGATCACTGCAGGCAAAAATGAGGCCTCGACCCGTGGCCGGCCAATGCCTTCGATCCGCGAGCCACAGTCCAGGCGCAGACTGGCGTCGCCGCTCAGGTAATAATCGAAAAACACCGAACGTTCGGCATCGGCACACAGCACGCGGGTGCAATGCTGGCGATAGCGCACATAGCGTCCCAGGGTCGCGGTAGTACCGCCGGTGCCGGGGCTGGAAATCAGCCAACTGGGCTCCGGGTGTTGCTCGAAACGCAACTGCTGGAAGATCGACTCGGCGATGTTGTTGTTCGCGCGCCAGTCGGTGGCGCGCTCGGCGTAGGTGAACTGGTCCATGAAGTGCCCGCCGCTTTCCTGCGCCAGGCGTTCGGACTCGGCATAGATCTGCGTAGGGTCCTGCACCAGGTGGCTCTTGCCGCCATAAAAGGCAATCTGGGCGATCTTTTCCTGGGAGGTGGTGGCGGGCATCACGGCAATGAACGGCAGGCCGAGCAGGCGCGCGAAATAGGCTTCGGAAATGGCCGTCGAACCGCTGGAAGCCTCGATCACCGGTGCACCCGGCTTCAGCCAGCCGTTGCACAACGCGTACAGGAACAGCGAACGCGCCAGCCGGTGCTTCAGGCTGCCGGTCGGGTGGCTGGACTCATCCTTGAAGTACAGCTCGATACCCGGCAAGCCCGGCAATGGCAACGGGATCAGGTGGGTGTCGGCGCTGCGCTGAAAATCCGCTTCAATGATACGAATGGCTTCGCGGGCCCAGGGACGGTGGTCGCTCATGACGAGACTTCTCTAAGGATTTGGGCCTGATATTAGGGGGTTTCCTACACTGCACACAGATACAGTAACGACTCAATTGGACACACAATTGCTAGGCTTAGACGCAACGCCAGCTCTACCGAATGCTTATAACAAATAAGAATATAACTTTTGTTTTAACAACTAACGGTACGGGTTAGGGTACGCACCTATTGAACCTGGATTGGAGAGCATCCCTTGCCTCTGCGTAGCACTTTCACCCGTTTCTTCCAGCTGGAGGCCGCCAGCGGTCTGTTGCTGATCGCTGCCGCTGCCCTGGCGCTGATTATCAACAACTCACCTTTGTCGCACCTGTACGGCGCCTTTCTCGACACGCCCGTGGTGGCCCAGGTTGGCGCGCTGCAAATCGCCAAGCCCGCCTTGTTGTGGATCAATGATGGCCTGATGGCGTTGTTCTTCCTGCTGATCGGTCTGGAGGTCAAACGCGAGCTGCTCGACGGTCACCTGTCCAAACCGTCGCAGGTGGTGCTTCCGGGTGCGGCGGCGATCGGCGGCATGGTCGTACCCGCGCTCATCTACTGGGCATTGAACAAGGACAACCCTGCGGCCCTCGCCGGATGGGCGATACCGATGGCCACGGATATCGCCTTTGCGCTGGGCGTCCTGGCACTGCTGGGCAAGCGTGTGCCGGTGTCGCTGAAACTGTTCCTGATGACCCTGGCAATCATTGACGACCTGGGCGCCATTGTCGTCATTGCGCTGTTCTATTCCGCCGACCTGTCCGGGGCTTCCCTGGCAGGCGCAGCGGCCTGCCTGATCGCCTTGATCGCGATGAACCGGCTGGGTGTGGTCAAGCTTGGGCCGTACCTAATCATCGGCCTGATCCTGTGGGTGTGCGTACTCAAGAGCGGCGTGCACGCCACGTTGGCCGGGGTGACCCTGGCGTTCTGCATTCCACTGCGCACCCGCAATGCCGAAACCTCGCCCCTGCTGACCCTGGAACATGCCCTGCACCCATGGGTGGCCTACGCCATCCTGCCGTTGTTCGCGTTTGCCAACGCCGGGGTGTCCCTCACCGGCGTCAGCCTCGAGAGCTTTACCCACCACGTGCCCATGGGCATTGCCGCCGGCCTGTTGATCGGCAAGACCATCGGTGTGTTCGGCCTGACCTGGCTGGCCATCAAGACCGGCATCGCCTCACTGCCCAGCGGCGCTAACTGGGGCCAGGTGCTGGGGGTAGCGATACTGTGTGGTATCGGCTTTACCATGAGCCTGTTTGTCGGCTCACTGGCGTTCGTACCGGGCGTCAGCGAGTTTGCCGGCGAGGATCGCATGGGGATTCTGACCGGTTCGATATTGGCGGCGTGTATCGGTTATGCGGTGACGGCGATGGCGAGTCGCAGGAAAGCCGTCACTGCCTAGTCGGTGATAGCCAAACAGCAAAAAGCCGCCTCGAACTGAATCGAGGCGGCTCCACTTCTCAGACCTTACAGGTCATCGAAGCTGTCCCGCAGGAATACCCATACGTGATAAACACGCAGGGCATTCACTACGAGGTTCCACGTACGTCGTGCAAACTTAGACATACTCGGCCCTCCAAGCGTTGGGCCTTACCTCCAGCGCACTTACCGGAACACGTGGGCCTTCGAATGCTGTCATTGCGTTCTATGAGGCGGCAGGGTTGACGGGCCCTCCGCATCAATCCGGCACGGATTACTAGCCCGTGGCGGCGGGTCCAAAAACTTGCTCATTGACCCGGCCTACTCACAGGATGACGAACGTAGAACGGCGTCGATACTAACTGAGCTGCCCGCCGAAGGTGTGACCAAGCGCACGGCGAATTTTGTTATTTATTTTCAATTTCTTTCTGACAAAAAAAGTATCAGAAGCGCTAGTGCTGCTTTACAACGGCTTCTTGCCAGATACCGCAGCCGGCAGTAATATTCCGACCATGTCATTGCGTTCTGTGAGCCTGCAAGGCTAGCTTGATATGGCCTTGCGATAAAAAACCGCCCTACTAAGGCGGTTTTTTATTATGCGCAATTAGGATTTTTTAGACGGTAAGATCACGGCCCATTAAACAAAAAACCCCAACCAGTCACCCGGTTGGGGTTTTTCTTTGCCTTTCGCTGACCGCTTAGCGGGTAACGCGGCTGGTACCGTCAACCGTCATGATGCGTACGCGGTCGCCAATGCGGAAAATTTCATTTTCCTGCACGGCTTGTACGTAGGAGCGCATGCTGCCGTCGTCTTCGCGAACGGTGATTTCCACGCCCTGGGTGCGGGTCAGGCCTTCTTCGGTGGCCGAACCCAGCAGGCCGCCGGCCACCGCGCCGATCACAGCGGTGACGATACTGCCACGGCCGCCGCCGATGGCGCTGCCGCCAACGCCGCCGATGACTGCACCCGCAGCGCCGCCGATTGGGGTTTTGGTGCCTTCGATTTTCACCGGACGCAGGGATTCGATGGTGCCCATGCGAACGGTCTGTACACGACGCGCCTCGTCACGGGAGTAGGAGTCGCCGGTCAGACTCGAGGCGCAGCCACCCAACAGCAAGGACAGGGTAGTAAAGCAGGCAACTAGTAAAACAGACTTACGCATAGCATCAACTCCAAAGGACAGGTATTCATTAAACGCTGCGGCTTGGCGCCTGTCACGGCAAGCCAGGCAAAAAAGTGCTTTCATTCAGCCTGAGTACAGACTGTAGGTACCACAGGATTCGACGAACGGTAGCTAAGCCGCACCATGCCATAGCCTGGTTGATCAGTGTAGTCGTACAGCCGAAAACGCCGAAATCTCGTACATAAAGACTTCGGCGCACAGGACATGATTCAGATGAGATGACGAAAGGCGACGCTCAAGGCGCAAGACGCTCGCGCGTCCATTGGCCCGCTTGCAGCCGATAGTTGAGGCGATCATGCAGGCGGCTGGCGCGGCCTTGCCAGAACTCGATGCGCTCCGGCAACAAACGATAGCCTCCCCAATGCTCGGGGCAATCGGGCTGGGTGTCGCTGAAACGTTGTTCAGTCGCCTTGAGCAGTTGCTGCAGTTCTTCGCGATCACCAATGACCTTGCTCTGCGGCGATGCCCACGCACCCAGGCGGCTGCCCAGGGGGCGCACCTGAAAATAAGCATCCGACTCCTCAGGCGTGACCTTGACCACGCGCCCTTCAATACGCACCTGGCGCTCGAGGGTCGGCCAGAAAAAGGTCATGGCCGCGAACGGCCGCGCCGCCAGTTGCTCTCCCTTGGCGCTCTGATAGTTGGTAAAGAAGGTAAAGCCCTGTGCATCCAGGACCTTGAGCAACAGGATGCGACAGTGCGGCCGACCGTCCTGGTCGACCGTCGCCAGGGTCATGGCATTGGCCTCCACCGGTGCCTGCTCGGTTTTCACCGCATCGGCGAACCACTGGTGGAACAAGGCAAGCGGCTCGTCCGGGGCCTGGGCCTCGCTCAAACCGTCCCGTGTGTAGTCACGGCGCATATCGGCCAGTGCCTGGGTCATGCGGCTTTATCCTTGTGGTTCAACGGATCAGTTTTTCGCCTGGTCGTTACTCGCCGGTGCAGCAGCCTTGGCTTTGGTCGCAGCCGGTTTCTTCGCAGCCGGCTTGGCCGGGGCCTTTTTAGCGGCTGACTTGGCAGCCGGCTTGGCGGCGGCTTTCTTGGCCGGCGCTTTCTTGGCCGGGGCTTTTGCCGCTGGGGCCGGTGCGGGAACATCCTGCACAGCGACCATTTCAGCCACAGGCGGAGTCTTGCCCGAGTTGTACTGGCTCAGCAGCGCCAACATAGTTGTACGCTGAGTGAACATGATTTCCATGCGACGATTCAGCGCACGGCCCTGGGAACTGTCATTTGCGGCACGCGGCATCAGGTCGCCCATGCCACGCAGCATCAGGCGGTCCTGCTTCAAACCGCTGAGGCTGAAAATCGAAGCGATCGACTGCGCACGTTCCTTGCTCAGCGCCTGGCTGGCCGGAGCGCTGCCGGTGGCATCAACGTGGCCCAGAACCAGTACGGCGGTCTTTGGATCGGCTTCAACAGCCTTGGCGACGCGCGTGAACGGACCCAGGGTCACCGGCAGCAGCATCGCCGGGCGTTTCGGGTTGTATGAACCGTCTACCGGGGCAATCACCACCAGTACGTTGTCGCGACGTTCCAATTGCAGGTTGCTGTCCTTGATCGCGGCGCGCAGGCGCGGCTCGTAATCGTCCAGCCAGGCCTGGGTGATTTTTGGATCGGGCATCGGCACGTTGGTCACATCGACCTTGGCCAGTGGCTTGGGCTTGGTATCGAACGGCCACCACCAATGGGCTTCGGTGTCGGTCTTGGCCACGACAGGCGCAGTGTCCGGTGCAGGAGTGGCGGCCTTGAGGTCGGCTTTCAGGTCGGCCTTGGCCTCGGCGGCCTTGTCGTCGGCGCTCTTGGCGGAGAATGGCCACCAGTTGAAGCCAGTGTCGCTCTTGGCTGCCGGAGCAGGCGCTGCGGCGACAGGCGCGACAGGCTTGGCGTCGGCAGCGGGCTTGGCGTCAGCAACAGGCTTGGCATCGGCGGCGGGCTTGGCATCCGGCTTGGCGTCGGTCTGGGTCACTGCGTCCTTGGTAGCAGCTTTATCTGATCCAAATGACCACCAGTGCCCACCTTCGGCATCATTTTGTGGAGTTTGTGCACAGCCGGTAATAGTGAGGCACAGCGCCAGTGCCAAGGACTTGTTCGATAACATGAGATATCCACAAAATGAGAAAAAACCAAGGGGCCACATGCCCCGTTAACCAGACGCTTAAAGAACATTGAAGTTACATCATTGCGTTCAGCGTCTTCTTATACGTGCCTTTGTAACAAAAAATTGTGAAACAGCAAGGGGTTTATAGACAACCGGCCAATATTCCGACCAACTTCTGAGCCCGTGGGTCCATAAGTACATAGGGCCCCAGGGTATTAGTCACAAAACCGAAGGCTACATCATGCTCAGGGTCGGCAAACCCTACCGAGCCCCCTGCCCCCGGATGCCCGAATGCGCGCGGACCAAGGCCGAACGTAGCATTGGGCAACTCCGGTTGATCCAACATGCAACCCAGGCCAAAACGGGTTTGGGTCAATAAGGTTTTATCCGGCCCGATACTGTGCTCGCGGGTCAATTGTTCGAGCATGTCGCTTTCCAGCAAACTACCGTCCAATAAACCACTATAAAAGCCGGCCAGGCTGCGTGCATTACCGTGACCATTTGCCGCGGGTTGCTGCATACGCCGCCATTCGGGTTTATTAGTGCTGGTCAGAATAGACGGCGGATTGGCAAATGCACGTGTAGTCATTGCCGTGGGTTCACGCATCATTACTTGAAGTAACCGTTGTGCCGCAGCATCGCCCATATTGCCCTTGCTGCGGGCTATATGGGCGACACGGTAAAACTCTTCGTCCGCCAGGCCCACGTGAAAATCCAGCCCCAACGGCCGCGCCACCCGCGCCACGATAGACTCTCCAGGTCCGCGCCCATCGGCACGGCGCAACAGTTCACCGACCAGCCAGCCATAGGTGATCGCCTCGTAGCCATGGCCTTGGCCGGGTGTCCACCACGGCGCTTCGGCCGCCAGGGTATCGACCATCAGTTGCCAGTCGTACAGGGCTTCGATGGGCAGCATCTCGCGGATCGCCGGCAGCCCGGCCTGATGGCAGAGCAACTGGCGCAAGGTAATGGACGCTTTGCCCGCTGCGGCAAATTCCGGCCAGTAATCGGCCACGGGCGCATCCAGCTTCAGCTTGCCTTCGGCCACCAGCTGCAGGGCGGTGACGGCAGTGAAGGTCTTGGTGCAGGAGAACAGATTGACGATCGTGTCACTGTGCCAGGCTTCGGTCCCGTCCTTATCGGCGGTGCCGGCCCACAGGTCGACAACCGTCTCGCCGCCGACCTGGATGCAAAGCCCGGCACCGCGCTCCTGAGGGTCATCGAACAATGCGGCAAACGCTTCACGTACCGCTTCGAACTGGAGCGTGTAATGACCCTGAATCTGCACCGGAGCGACCTCGAGAAAACCGCATGAAAAGTGGCCGACATTGTTCCAGTCATTGAGGGATTTGTGAACCCGTCAACGGCGAATCAATGCCCATTTCCGGAGTGCCCGCCAGCATGCCCGGCGCCCTGGCCCGCACCTTTGCCGGCCTGGCCCGAGCGGCCGCCTTCACTCTCGCGGGACGCACCGGCGGCCCTGGCTTTTTCAGCCTCCTTACCCAGTTGGTCGACCGCCGCGAGATTGCTTTTTCGCACGCTCTCGACAAAGCCCTGAAAGGGCACGTCAGTGATGCCAACCAGGCCGAAATGGCCGTTTTCACCGTCCAGCAGGCGCCCGGTCACGGGCTGGTCCAGGTACTGGAACCAGTGCACGCCGACAATCGAAGGCTCCGCCATGGCTTGCTTGAGGAAGGCGGCATAGGCCGCGCCCCGCTCTTCTTCACGGGCCAACTGCGTCACGCCGCCCCAGAATGGGCCACGGTCGCTCGAGCCGAAGTTGAATTCGGTGATCAATACCGGTTTGTCGAGTGCGCGCAGGGCGGCGAAGTCATAACCGTCCTGGGGCTTGAGGGTATACATATTGAAGCTCAGCACATCGCAATACTGTGCACAGGACGCCACGGCTTCAGGGGTGCTCACGGCGTAACGCCCGCCCAGCAGCAGTTGGTTGGGCGCGTGCCATTTCAGCGAGTCGGAGATGGTCTTGAAGTAGGCATCGGCGAAGGTCTTCTGGAAATACTTGAAGTCGGCCTCGATTTCCGGGTGTTCCGGGCTGGGCATCGGCGGCTCGAAGCCGGGGTCTTCCATCAGCTCCCAGCCGGCCAGGTGGATGCCCCAGGCTTTCGACAGACCGTCTTCATTGCGGTACTTGTCGCGCAGTTGCTTGAGAAAAGCACGCTTGGCCGGTACGTCGGTGGTCATGCGCAAGGTGCCGTAGGCCAGGGCATAGCGCGATTTTGCATCGTCGCCAGGGCCGGCCCAGGCCAGTTCGTTGTCGGCGAAGAAGCCGATCAGCCACGGGTCGTCGCGATGATCGCGAGCGGCAATGGCCACGGCGCGCTCAGTGGCCATGGCGAAGCGTGGGTCGAACGGGTCGGGCATGCCGCCCCACCAGTCGGTGCCGGTGCTGATGCTGGCGTAGTCACCCACAATCGACAGCGGCAAGGTGTAAGGCACACGGTCAGCCGTGGCCAGGTCCGGATCGCTCCAGTTGCCCACGGTGTTGAAGCCCCAGGCTTGCAGGCGGTCGAGGGTATGGGTCACCCAGCGCTTCTGATCGAAGCCGTCACCGCCATAGGTGCGCTGCAGGTTGGCGCCATAAAAATCATACCAGCGTCCCGAACCGAAACCGCGACCTTCGCCCGCGCCGTTGCCGGTACGGTTGTCGCCACTGCCGTAATACTTGTCGAAGGGTTCACCGGCCTTGGGCAGCGCCGCAAACATCCACTCTCGCCCCGCCACGTAGGTCTGGCTGTTGTCCGCCGCCACTGTGTTGACCCCCAGCGAGTAGAACGGATGGCCTTGCGGCGTGACCAAGTACCAGCGACCGTCGCGCTTTTCAGTGCGGAAGAAGCCGCTGGCGCCGAACGCCGGGCCTTTGTTCCAGCCGCCGTATTGATCCAGGGCGGATTTGTCACGCTCGGCGAGCCACCCCTTCAGTTGTTGCTGCTCCTTGGCGGCTGCGGCCTTGAGCTGCTCGTCGCTGCTGACTTTTTCCGGCCAGCGTGCACGGGTGGACTGACCGTAAGCGTCCACCAGTTCGCTATAGGCGGCCTTCATCACCGGCTCGCTGTCCTGCACGCCAAAGCGCTCCAGCAGGATGCTTTGGGCGGCATCGGGTTTGATCATCGACAGCGTCACCGACACCACCTGGCTACGGTCGACTTCCCCGGTGCTGGCGGCCAGCAACACACGCTGGCCGTCCACGGTCATCGGCATCGGCGGGCCGGCCTTCATGCCCTGGCTCAGCGGCGAGTTGGCTTGCAGTGGCACCAGCAAGGTCTGGGCCGGGCCGGCCGGCAGGTCGATGCGACTGACCAGGGTCTTGCCGTCGGCACTTTGTACTTTCACGTAGAGGGTCAACGCCCAACTCATCGCGCTCTGGATGCGCAGGCTCATGGCGCCCGATTGCGACCAGTCCCACACGCCGGTTTGCGGGCTGAGCACCAGGCTCGGCTCGGCCGCCGGGCTGAAGGTGATGCGGCGCAGCACTTCGCCCTCCGGGGTTTGTTCGGCGTTGTATTGCGGCAGGCTGGCGTCCTGGGTCGCCACCTTGACCACATCGGCGGGCCGGACGAAGTTGAACAGCGTTTGTTGCCCGGCCGGCGCGGCCATCAAGGGCGCGGCGAACAGCAGGGCAAAAAGAGCGGGCAGCGTGCGAATCATACGAACAAGGTTCTCCCAGACGGCCGGTGAATGGCCTGATGACATACATGAGATAGACCACGAAGTGGGCGAGTTCGCCCACGGTGGCTTAAGAAATTTCGCGCCTGAACGGCGGCAAGGCATTCAGGATTGCCTTGCCATAGCGCTGGGTGACCAGGCGGCGATCGAGCAACGTGATGGTGCCCCGGTCCTGCTCGGTGCGCAGCAAGCGTCCGCAGGCCTGCACCAGCTTGAGCGACGCATCGGGTACCGAGATTTCCATGAAAGGATTGCCGCCGCGGGCTTCGATCCATTCGGCCAGCGCCGCTTCGACCGGATCATCCGGCACCGAGAACGGGATCTTGGCGATGACCACGTGCTCGCAGTAGGCGCCGGGCAAGTCCACGCCCTCGGCAAAGCTCGCCAGGCCGAACAGCACGCTGGAATCACCGCCATCGACCCGCGCCTTGTGTTTGTTCAAGGTTTCCTGCTTGGACAGGTTGCCCTGGATGAACACCTGTTTACGCCAGTCGCGGTCAAGGCCATCAAACACATCCTGCATCTGTTTACGCGACGAAAACAGCACCAGGGTGCCTCGCGAGCCTTCCACCAGTTCGGGCAGGTCGCGGATGATCGCCGCCGTGTGCGCCGCCGCGTCCCTTGGGTCGGCCTTGAGGTCGGGCACCCGCAGGACGCCGGCGTCGGCGTGATGAAACGGGCTTGGCACCACTGCAGTGACGGCCTTTTTCGGCAGGCCGGCGCGCATGCGGAAGCGGTCGAAGGTGCCCAGCGCCGTCAGCGTGGCCGAGGTCACCAGGCAGCCGTAGGCCACGTTCCACAGGTTGCGGCGCAGCATCTCGGCGGCGAGGATCGGGCTGGCATTGACCTCGATATCGAACAGCGCACCGCTTTCCGCCAAGGTCAACCAGCGCGCCATCGGCGGATTGTCTTCCGGGTCTTCGACGGTAAAGGCCGTCCACAACTCCCAGTTGCCCTGGGCGCGGGACAGCAGGCTGCCGAACAGCGGGTACCATTCTTCGGCCTGGTTACTGGCGATGCCGATATTGACCTCGCCATCCATGCCTTCCTTGAGCAAGTCGGTGAGACGGGTGAACAGGTCGGTCAGGCGGGAAAAGCCCTTCTTCAGTTCAATGCCCATTTCACGCATATGCTCGGGAATCATCCCACCGACAAAACGGTGACGCGGCCGCTCACGGCCTTCCACGTCTTCGCCGGGCTTGAAGTCGGCCACCTGCTCGCAGGCGCTGAACATAAACTGCTGCTGGGTCTTGATCTCCCGCGCCAGCTCAGGCACCTGTTCGATCAGCTTGCCCAGGTCACCGGGCAGCGGATGCTGGGCCAGCAGCTTGGTGAGGTTCTTGGCGGTGGTTTCCAACCAATCGGCGGTAGAGCGCAAGCGCGTGTAATGGGCGAAGTGGCCGATGGCCTTGTCCGGCAGGTGGTGACCTTCGTCGAACACATACAGGGTGTCGCGCGGGTCCGGCAGTACGGCGCCGCCGCCCAGGGCCAGGTCGGCCAGCACCATGTCGTGGTTGGTGACGATCACGTCGACCTTGCCCATGCCTTCGCGGGCCTTGTAGAAGGCGCACTGACCGAAGTTGGGGCAATGGCGGTTGGTGCATTGACTGTGGTCGGTGGTCAGGCGCGCCCAGTCGGAGTCTTCCAGGGCGGTGGGCCAGCTGTCGCGGTCGCCGTCCCATTTATTACCGGCCAGTTTTTCGATCATGCTGGTAAACAGTTTCTGGCTGACTTCGTCGACTTCGATCTTGAAGCCTTCCTCTTCGAACAACGAAGCCGTGGCGGTCTGCGCGTGGCCTTCCTGCAGCAGCACGTCAAGCTTGGACAGGCACATGTAACGGCCACGGCCCTTGGCCAGCGCGAACGTGAAGTTCAGCCCGCTGTTGCGCATCAGGTCAGGCAGGTCCTTGTAGACAATCTGCTCCTGCAGGGCGACGGTAGCGGTGGCAATCACCAGGCGTTTGCCGGCGGCCTTGGCGGTGGGGATCGCCGCCAGGCTGTAGGCCACGGTCTTGCCGGTACCGGTGCCGGCTTCGACGGCCACGACCGCAGGGTCGCCGCTGCGCCGCCCTTCGTCGTCGGTGTCGATATCCCCGAGGACCTTGGCCACTTCGGCGATCATCAGGCGTTGGCCGTAACGCGGTTTCAAGCTCTTGGCTTCGAGAAAACGCGAGTAGGCGCCCTGGATCGTGGTTTTGAGTTCAGTGCTGATCATGGATAGTCGGGCGCAAAAAACGCTGGATAAATTTTCAGTGGTTCGGATCGGCCGCTATCATACCCCGCTAATTAATCCCGCGCAGAACGGAGTACCACAATGACCGCGTTTAGCCTCGCTTACACCCTGCATGTATTGGCCGCCCTGATCTGGGTCGGCGGCATGTTTTTCGCCTGGATGATCCTGCGCCCCGCCGCCATGGCGGCCCTTGAGGGCCCTGCCCGGCTCAAGTTGTGGGCAAATGTGTTTCAACGTTTTTTTGTATGGGTGTGGGTGGCGGTGTTGATTTTGCCGATCAGCGGCGTCGGCCTGCTGCACCTGCGCTTCAACGGTTTTGAAACGGCGCCGCGCTATGTGCAGGTGATGATGGGTTTGTATCTGGTGATGACGGCGCTGTTTATCCGCATCCAGGCGTTGAAGTTTCCGGCGTTGAAGGCGGCGGTGGCGGCTGAGGACTGGCCCGCGGGCGCGGCTGCGCTGGGGCAGATTCGTAAGTTGGTAGGGATTAACTTGATTGTCGGGTTGGTGGTGGTGGCCGTGGCGTCGGCTCGGCCGATGTTGTAAGGCGACTCTTACATCGCTATCGGGGGCAAGCTCCCTCCCACATTGGAATGCATTCCAATGTGGGAGGGGCGGTGCGACGATTCGACTTGCCCCCGATGGCGTCAGAACAAGCGACTCAAAGCCGCTGAATGGTCACCGCCCCCGCAGGCCCCGCCGGCCCCGGTTGCCCTTCCAACCCCGAGCGGCCTTTTTCACCGCCATCGGCGCGGTACACCAGGCAGCCCTTGGACTGACCGCCCTTGCCGGGCTTACCCGCAACACCGGCCAAGCCCCCAGGCCCGCCGTCCACCAAGACCTTGATCTGATCAGCCGGGAAACTCTGCGGCAACTCCACGCGCACTAGCGCACCCGACGCACCCGGCAACCCATCGCCGCCGTTATCGCCATTGAACCCACGCCCGGCAGAACCCCAGGTGCACCCCGGATCGACGCCATTGGCGCCATCCAGGCCGGCATAACCCTGGGCACCGGCGCCACCGCGGGCATCCACCGACAGTGCTTCTGCAGTCAGCGACTCGATACGCAAGGTCAAGTCGCGCCCCGGCTTGGCTGGTCTTTCATGGGTGCCGGGCGCGCCGCGAGAGGTGATCTGGCTGCCCTGATCCAGTTGAGCCTCGCGCACCTGCAACTGCAGCGCGGTAGTGCCGGGGACGATGGCGATACGTGCTTCACGCCCCAGATGCAGCTCCTCCACCGCGATCTGACTGATGGTGGCCGGAATCAACAGGGTGCCGTAGTCCGCCACGTCCAGGCGCTCGAGCTGCAACACGCTGGTACTGCTGGGCAGGCGCATCAACGAATGGGTTTCGACGCTGACACTCTGGGCCAGGGCAATGGGGCTGACCAACAGGGCCAGCAGAAAAACCTTACGCATCATGGGGCTCCCGAGTGTTTCCGAATTTTTCTTTGGACGCACAGTAACGACTTCTACAGGCGATTTGCCAGTGAAGGATCAAAAAACTTCAGAAGGCCCGGCTCAGGCACCGGCGCTATCGGCACTGAGGCGCTAGGCCAGCACGCCCAGCCGCGCTAGTCTCTAGGGTCCTGATGTGAGGATCTTAAATGACCGCTGGATTTTCTTCCCGTACACCCCAGCAAGCGCTGGCCGCGTTGCTGGACCTGCACGCCCCCAAACGCCTGTTGCTGTTGGGCGCCAGCCAGTTTCCCGCACTGGATGCGTTTAAAACGGCGCATCCCGATGTGCGTGTCAGCATTGCCCCACCCGGACCGCTGCCCGCGGAACTGGCGGCGCAGCGTTTTGACCTGGCGCTGGTGGTCGATTGCCTTGAACACCTGCCCAAATCCCAGGGTCTGACGTTGCTGGGCGGCATTCGCAACCTCAATGCCAGCCGCATCGCGGTGCTGGTGGACCTGGGCGCCTGCGACTGGAAGGACACCGATTTTTTCTCCCTGGCCCTGCAGGCCGGCGAACGCTTTCAGCGCGATGAGCAGGTGCTGACGCTGTTTACCTATGATCTGCTTGACTATAAACAAGTACCCGACTGGCTCAACGCCCGTTTCTGGGCCAACCCGGAAAATTTTGGCAAGTATTGGTGGTAACACAATGAGTACATCCATTTGCCCCTGCGGCAGTGGCAATCTGCTGGATGCCTGCTGCGGCCATTACCACGCCGGCCATCCCGCGCCGTGTGCCAGCGCATTGATGCGCTCGCGCTACAGCGCCTATGTGCTGGGCCTGGTCGACTATCTGGTGGCAACCACCTTGCCGGCGCAGCAGGCAGGCCTGGACCGCGAGGCCATTAGCGCCTGGAGTGCGCAGAGCACCTGGCTTGGGCTGGAGGTGGAAAATTCCGAGCTCTTCGGCGGCCAACCGGAACATGCCTTCGTGACCTTCACGGCGCGCTGGCACGACAGCAGTGGTGAACATAGCCACCGCGAGCGGTCTTCTTTCGTACAGAATGAGGGGCGCTGGTACTTCATCGACCCGACGGTGGACGTGAAGGCCGGGCGCAATGACCCATGCCTGTGCGGCAGCGGGCAGAAGTTCAAGAAGTGCTGTTCCAGCTATTTTTAACGACCTGACAGGGATAACGCCAATGCTTCGCAGATTCAGCCTGATGCTGGCGTTAACCCTGGGCCTGAGCGGCTGCGCCTCCTGGTTCGAGGACGATTCGCCGCCGCCCCATGTATCACTGGTGAAGGTCGAAGTGGTGCGTGCCAAGTTGCTGGAGCAGAAGTTCAAGCTCTACTTTCGCGTGGATAACCGCGACGACGCCGACCTGACCGTGCGCGGCCTGATCTACAAGGTCACCCTCGGCGACCTGGTACTGACCGAAGGTGAGTCCAACGAATGGCTGACCGTACCGCCGCGCGGCCATAAATACTTCCGGGTGTCGGTACGGACCAACCTGTGGCCGCGAATACGCGATGTGGTGCAAATGCTGAAAAACCCCGAGCGCCCCGTGCCCTATCGTCTTGAAGGCGAGTTGAAAACCGGATTATTCATCGGTAATGACGTGCAGGTGGCTCACAATGGCGAGATAATCCCCGGCGATTTTATTCCGGAGCGACATCGATGACTCAGCAACCCCATGTCCATGGTCCCGACTGCAACCACGATCACGATCACCAGGATCACGACCACGGCCATGTCCACGGCCCGAACTGCGGCCACGCTCACCAGGAGCCGGTGCGCAATGCGTTGAAAGACGTGGGTCGCAACGATCCTTGCCCATGCGGCAGCGCGAAGAAATTCAAGAAGTGCCACGGCGCTTAAGCCACTCGACACTCAATGCGGGAGGGGGCTTGCTCCCGATACGGTGTGCCAGTCAGCCTATCTGTTACTGACCCACCGCTATCGGGGGCAAGCCCCCTCCTACATGAGTACTCATGCAATTACACAACTCCCGCTTGCGTCGTTTCGCCGCGCTCACTAACGTAGCGCCTTTAATGACGCTACCCCCCCGCAGGAGCTTTGCCATGGCCTCGCCAGCCCTTACACATTTTCTTCCCCGGTTCGGCGTTGCCGCGGCAGTGGTCAGTGCGTTGAGCCTGTCCGGTTGCCAGCTCCAGAACACCCAGGACACCCTGCCCCCCGCAGCCGGCGTAGAGCCGATCAAGGGCCTGGCGCAAAACGTGTCGATACGCCGCAATGCCCAGGGCATGCCGCTGATCGAAAGCAACACCTTCCACGACGCGTTGTTCAGCCTCGGCTATGTGCATGCCAGCGACCGGATCACCCAGATGGTCACTCTGCGGCTGCTGGCCCAAGGCCGCCTGGCGGAAATGTCCGGGCCCGAGGTCCTTGATGTCGACCGCTTCATGCGCGCAGTCAACCTGAAAAAGAGCGCCGGCGAGCTGTACAACGCCTCGTCGCCGCGGCTCAAGCGTTTCTTTGAAGTCTACGCGCGGGGCGTCAACGCCTACCTGTTCCGCTACCGCGACAAGCTGCCGACCGACCTGGCCCAGACCGGCTACAAACCCGAATACTGGAAACCGGAAGATTCGGCGCTACTGTTCTGCCTGCTGAACTTCAGTGAGTCGAGCAACCTGCAGGAAGAAATCTCATCGCTGGTGCTGGCGCAAAAAGTCGGCGTCGACAAGCTCGCCTGGCTTATCCCCAGCGCGCCGGACGAAGCGATCCCACTGGCCGAGGCCGACAAGCTCAAGGGCGTGAACCTGAGCCAGATCAACGGTCTTGCCGGGTTGGACACCGTCAGCCAGCAACTCAACAGCCTCAATGCCCTGGGCGTGACCACGTCGAGCAACTGGGCCATCGGGCCGCAACGCAGCCGCAGCGGCAAAAGCCTGCTGGCCAACGACATCGCCGCCCAGCCGCAAGCACCAACGCCCTGGAGCTACGTGCAGATCCGTGCGCCGAAATATCAGGCGGTCGGCGCGTCGATCGCCGGCCTGCCGACCCTGCTGTCGGGTTTCAACGGCAAGGTGGCGTGGAGCATGAGCGCGGTCAAGGGCGATACCCAGGACCTGTTCCTGGAAAAGGTCAAACGCCAGGGCAGCGCGCTGTACTACGAGAACAACGGCAAATGGCTACCGGCCGGCGTGCGTAACGAGACCTTCTTCATCAAAGGCCAACGCTCGATTCGCGACGTGGTGTACGAAACCCGCCACGGCGCCTTGCTCAACAGCAGCCAGGCGCTCACCAGCGGTTTTGGCCTGGCCCTGCAAACCGCCGATTTGAAGGACGACAAGAGCCTGGATGCGTTCTTCGACCTGTCCCGCGCGCAGAACGCCGGCAAGGCCTCGGACGCTACCCGCGAAATTCGCGCCATTGCGCTGAACATGATCTTCGCCGACGCCAGTAACATTGGCTGGCAAGTCACCGGCCGCTTCCCCAACCGCCGCGAAGGCCAAGGCCTGCTGCCGTCGCCGGGCTGGGACACGCGCTTTGACTGGGACGGTTACGCCGACGCCATGCTGCACCCCTATGACCAGGACCCGGCTCAAGGCTGGATCGGCACCGCCAACCAGCGCACTGCCCCCCGTGGCTATGGCATGCAACTGTCCAATTCCTGGGACGCGCCGGAGCGCAGCGAGCGCCTGGCGCAACTGGCCAACGCCGGCAAGCACGACAGCCGCAGCCTGATCGCCATGCAATACGACCAGACCACCCTGTTTGCCGCCAAACTCAAGGGTATGTTCCAGGCGCCGGGCATGGCCCAGCCGCTGAAACAGGCAATCGATGCGCTGCCCGCCGCCGAACAGGCCAAGGCGCGCGAAGCACTGGGCCGCTTGATGGCCTTTGATGGTCGCCTTGCACCGACGTCCGCCGACGCGGCGGTCTACGAACTGTTCCTGCAGGAAAGCGCCAGGCAGATCTTCCTCGACAAACTCGGCCCGGAACACAGCGCCAGCTGGAAAGCCTTTGTCAGCAACGCCAGCCTGTCCTACTCCGCCATCGCAGACCATTTGCTGGGCCGTGAAGACAGCCCGCTCTGGGATGACACGCGCACACCGCAAAAAGAAGACAAGCCGGCGATTCTCGCACGCACCCTGGCCGCTGCGATCAGCAGCGGCGACAGCTTGCTGGGCGCCGATCACAAGGCCTGGCAATGGGGCAAGCTGCACACCACCGCCTGGAAAAACGCCGGCGGCCAGGTTATTCGCGGGCCTTTCGCCAGCGGTGGCGACCACAACACCCTGAACCCGGCACCGTACAACTGGGGGCAGGATTTCAATGTGGCCCAGACGTCAGCGCTGCGCATGATTGTCGACTTCGGCCAGCCCGAACCGATGATGGGCCAGGGCGGCACCGGCCAGTCCGGCAACCCGGCCAGCCCGAACTATGCCAACGGCATTGATCCGTCGCTCAAGGCGCAATACCTGAGCTTCCCGATGCAGCCGCAGAACTTTGACAAGGTGTATGGCAAAAGCCGGCTAACCCTCACACCTGGCAAATAACCCGGTTTTCAACTGTGGGAGGGGGCTTGCCCCCGAAAGCGATGGATCAGCCACTGCATCAGTGGCTGACACTCTGTCATCGGGGGCAAGCCCCCTCCCACATTTGGACCCCATGCATTCTGATAGAACTTCTGCACAGCCCCCCGCCTCATAAGTAACAAGCCCATCTCCCCGGTCACCCCATGGACCTCGTCATCGCCCGACCCGAAGGCCTCTATTGCCCCGCCGGGGATTTCTACATTGATCCCTGGCGCCCGGTGGAACGCTCCGTCATCACCCACGCCCACGGCGACCACGCCCGCACCGGCAACGAGCATTACCTGGCCGCCGCGCCCGGCGAAGGCATCCTGCGCTCGCGCCTCGGCCAGGACATCAACTTGCAGACGCTGGCCTACGGCGAAAAACTCGTGCACCACGGCGTCACGTTGAGTTTCCACCCGGCCGGGCATGTGCTCGGTTCGGCCCAGGTGCGTCTGGAATACCAGGGCGAGGTGTGGGTCGCGTCCGGCGATTACAAGGTCGAGCCCGATGGCACCTGCGCGCCGTTCGAACCGGTGCGCTGCCACACCTTTATCACCGAATCCACCTTTGGCCTGCCGATCTACCGCTGGCAGCCGCAGGCGCAGATTTTTTCCGGTATCAACGACTGGTGGCAGGCCAATATCGCCGCCGGCAAAGCCAGCGTGTTGTTCTGCTATTCCTTCGGCAAGGCACAACGCATTCTGCACGGTATCGATGCCAGCATCGGTCCGATCCTCAGCCATGGCGCCGTCGAGCCATTGAACAGGGTCTACCGCGAAGCGGGTATCTACATCCCCGAGACGCTATACGCCGGCGACTTCAAAAAAAACGACCCGCTGCTGCGCCAGGCCCTGATCATCGCCCCGCCCTCCACCGGTGGCAGCACCTGGATACGTCGCTTTGGCGACTACAGCGACGCCTTCGCCAGCGGTTGGATGCGCCTGCGCGGCACGCGGCGGCGGCGCGGGGTCGATCGCGGCTTTGTGCTGTCGGACCATGCCGATTGGCCCGGGCTGTTGTGGGCGATTGAGCAGACCGGCGCCGAGCGGGTGATGGTCACCCACGGTTCGGTCGGCGTGCTGGTGCGCCATCTGCGCGAGAAAGGCCTGGATGCCCAAGGTTTCAGCACCGAATACGGCGACGACGAAGAAGAGGCCAGCGCATGAAAGCCTTCGCCGAGCTGTACGCCAACCTCGATGCCACGACCTCCAGCAACGCCAAGCTGGCGGCACTGCAAGCGTATTTCCGACAGGCACCGCCAGAGGATGCGGCCTGGGCGGTGTACTTCCTCTCCGGCGGGCGCCCGCGGCAATTGGTGCCGACCCGCCTGCTCAGGGACATGGCGACGCAAGCGGCGAACATCGAGCCGTGGTTGTTCGAAGAAAGCTACCAGTCCGTCGGCGATCTGGCCGAGACCATTTCCTTGCTGTTACCCGAATCCACCTACACCTCTGAAGATGGCCTGGCGGTGTGGCTGGAAGACAAACTGTTACCGCTGCGTGGCCTTGCGCCGCTTGAACTGGCCGAGCGCTTGCCGGCGCTGTGGGTGCAACTGGATCAACCGA
Organism: Pseudomonas sp. 34 E 7; assembly: GCF_900005715.1. Taxonomy (NCBI): domain Bacteria; kingdom Pseudomonadati; phylum Pseudomonadota; class Gammaproteobacteria; order Pseudomonadales; family Pseudomonadaceae; genus Pseudomonas; species Pseudomonas sp. 34 E 7. The sequence goes on along the minus strand of NZ_CVTX01000141.1, from coordinate 76,034 downwards.
GCCTGATGGTGTGCATCAAGTTGATCACCGGCAGCTTTCGCGTGGGCGTGTCCAAACTGCTGGTGACCCGTGCGCTTGCCGCCATGGCCGGGCTCGACAGCAAGCGCGTGGCCCAACGGCTGGTGGGCTACACCGACCTGTCCAATCGCCCTACGGCCGCAGGCTATCTCAAGCTGATTGCCGCCGAATCATCCGACGAGCATGCGCAACGCGGCGGGCAGCCGTATCCGTTTTTTCTCGCCCATGGCCTGGCGCAACCAGTGGAGCAGTTTGACGCCCTGCTCGGCTCTCCCGCCGACTGGCAAGTGGAATGGAAGTTTGATGGCATTCGCGCGCAGTTGGTCAAGCGTGAGGGTCGATTGTGGGTCTGGTCGCGCGGTGAAGAACTGGTGACCGAGCGGTTTCCCGAGCTTCACAGCCTGGTCAGCGGCTTGCCGGACGGCACGGTGATCGACGGTGAAATCGTGGTCTGGAAAGAGGCGGTGCAACCCTTCGCCCTGCTGCAGCAGCGGATCGGCCGCAAGACATTGAGTAAAAAAGTGCTGGAGGATGCGCCGGTGGCGGTGCTCGCCTACGACCTGCTCGAATACCAGGGCGACGACTGGCGCAACCACACCCTGGCTGAACGCCGTACGCAGCTGGAACGCGTGATCGCGCAGTGCAACCAACCCGTGCTGTTGCCCTCGCCACTGCTCGAGGGGCAAACCTGGGAAGCGTTGGCCGTGCAACGCGAAGCCTCCCGCAGCCTCGGCGTCGAAGGCATGATGATCAAGGATCGCAAAGGCCTTTACGGCGTGGGCCGCACCAAGGACATGGGCCTGTGGTGGAAGTGGAAGGTGGACCCGTTCAGCATCGACGCCGTGTTGATCTACGCCCAGCGCGGCCATGGCCGGCGCGCGAGCCTGTACAGCGATTACACCTTCGCGGTCTGGGATGGCCCGCCGGGCAGCGAGCGCACACTGGTGCCGTTCGCCAAGGCCTATTCGGGGCTGACTGACGAAGAAATGCGCAAGGTCGATGCGATCGTGCGCAAGACCACCGTGGAAAAATTCGGCCCGGTCAGCAGCGTCACGCCGAGCATGGTGTTTGAGTTGGGCTTTGAAGGGATCGCCCTGTCCAAGCGGCATAAAAGTGGGATTGCGGTGCGCTTTCCGCGGATGTTGCGCTGGCGCCAGGATAAGACGGTGGAGGAAGCCGACAGTCTCGCCACGCTGCAGGACTTGTTGGCCTGACACAAATCAACTGTGGGAGGGGGCTTGCCCCCGATAGCGGAGGGTCAGACACAGATGCTCTGACTGACACACCGCCATCGGGGGCAAGCCCCCTCCCACATTTGGATTTACGCTCGACCTGAAATGGTGCGCTACTCTTTCAATGCACACTAGTGGGCATTTCCTACACTTATAAATCCCTTATCCCACCTTTTAAAACGATCATTCGGAACTATGGTGCAGAAATTGCTACTTGTGCTGCGTCTGACACCGTTCAGTAACAGTCCTAAACGCGCCACAAGCGCTTATCTTGGTTTCCAGGGAACACATAATGAAAAAAGCATTGCTGACCCTTTCTGCACTGGCTCTGTGCATGGCTGCAGGTGTTGCAACCGCCAAGGAATACAAGGAATTGCGTTTCGGTGTCGATCCTTCCTACGCACCGTTCGAATCCAAGGCCGCCGACGGCAGCCTGGTGGGCTTCGATATTGACCTGGGCAACGCCATTTGTGCGGAACTGAAGGTCAAGTGCAAATGGGTTGAAAGCGACTTTGACGGCATGATTCCGGGCCTCAAAGCCAACAAGTTCGACGGTGTGATTTCTTCCATGACCGTGACCCCGGTGCGCGAGAAGGCGATCGACTTCTCCAACGAGCTGTTCTCGGGCCCTACTTCGCTGGTGTTCAAAAAAGGTGCAGGGTATTCGACGCCTGAATCGCTCAAGGGCAAATCCGTGGGCTATGAGCAAGGCACCATCCAGGAAGCCTACGCCAAGGCCGTGCTGGACAAGGCCGGTGTGACCACCAAGGCCTACGCCAACCAGGACCAGGTGTATGCCGACTTGACGTCCGGGCGCCTCGACGCTTCCGTGCAGGACATGCTGCAAGCCGAACTGGGCTTCCTCAAGTCGCCGGCCGGTGCCGGTTACGAAGTCAGCGCCGCCATCGACGACCCATTGCTGCCTTCGAAAACCGCGATCGGTATCAAAAAAGGTAACACTGAGCTCAAGGCGCTTTTGGATAAAGGTATCAAAGCGTTACACGATGATGGCACCTACGCCACCATCCAGAAAAAACACTTTGGCGATCTGAACCTGTACAGCGGCAAATAATGCCTGGGGCGCCCCTTTTTCAAGGGGCGCTTTTTTATCGCCATAGGTCCTGATTTATGTTCGAAGATCTGTTGCAAACCCTCGGGCTGAGCGCGTTCAGCTTGAAGGGTTTCGGCCCGCTGTTGCTGCAAGGCACCTGGATGACTATCAAGTTGTCGGTGCTGTCCCTGGCCGTCAGCGTGTTGCTGGGCCTGCTCGGCGCCAGCGCCAAACTGTCCAGCCTGGCCGTGCTGCGTATCCCCGCCCAGCTCTACACCACATTGATTCGCGGCGTCCCCGACCTGGTGCTGATGCTGCTGATTTTCTACAGCCTGCAAACCTGGCTGACCGGCCTCACCGACTTCATGGAATGGGAATACATCGAGATCGACCCATTCAGCGCCGGGGTCATCACCCTGGGCTTTATCTACGGTGCTTATTTCACCGAGACCTTTCGAGGCGCGATCCTGGCCGTGCCCCGTGGCCAGCTGGAAGCCGCCACCGCCTACGGGCTCAAGCGCGGGCAACGGTTTCGCTACGTGACCTTCCCGCAAATGATGCGGTTTGCCCTGCCGGGCATCGGCAATAACTGGATGGTGATGCTCAAGGCCACCGCGCTGGTGTCGATCATCGGCCTGGCCGATCTGGTGAAAGCAGCCCAGGATGCCGGCAAGAGCACCTATCAACTGTTCTACTTCCTGGTACTGGCCGCGCTGATCTACCTGTTGATCACCAGCGCCTCCAATTTTGTCTTGCGCCGTCTTGAACGTCGCTACGCCGCAGGTTCACGGGAGGCCGTGCGATGATCGAGCTTTTGCAGGAATACTGGCGCCCGTTCCTTTATAGCGACGGCCAGCACATCACCGGCCTGGCCATGACCCTGTGGCTGCTCAGCGCGGCATTGGTGATCGGCTTCCTGGTGTCGATTCCACTGTCTATCGCCCGGGTATCGCGCAGGCGCCTGGTGCGCTGGCCGGTGCAGTTCTACACCTACCTGTTTCGCGGCACGCCGCTGTATATCCAGTTGCTGATTTGCTACACCGGCATCTACAGCCTTGCCGCCGTGCGTGCGCAACCGGTACTCGATGGGTTCTTTCGCGATGCGATGAACTGCACCATCCTGGCCTTCGCCCTCAACACCTGCGCCTACACCACGGAAATTTTCGCCGGGGCGATCCGCAGCATGGCCCACGGCGAAGTCGAAGCGGCCAAGGCCTACGGCCTCAGCGGCTGGAAGCTGTACGCCTATGTGATCATGCCGTCGGCACTGCGCCGTTCGTTGCCCTACTACAGCAACGAGGTGATCCTGATGCTGCATTCGACCACGGTGGCGTTTACCGCGACCATTCCGGATATCCTCAAAGTCGCCAGGGACGCCAACTCGGCCACCTTCATGACTTTTCAATCATTCGGCATCGCGGCATTGATCTACCTGGCCGTGACCTTTGCCCTGGTCGGCCTGTTTCGGCTGGCGGAACGCCGCTGGCTGGCCTTTCTCGGGCCGAGCCATTAAGGAGCGCTCATGCGTCATCAGCAACATGACCTGATTGCGCCGGTGCCCGGCACGGCGCGACAGATTCACAGTTTCCACTTCGGCCCGGAGCAGGCGCAAAGCAAGGTCTACATCCAATCATCACTGCACGCCGATGAACTGCCGGGCATGCTGGTGGCCTGGCACTTGAAGGCGCGCCTGGCACAGTTGGCGGCGACCGGGCGCGTGCGCAGCGAAATCGTCCTGGTGCCGGTCGCCAACCCAGTGGGGCTGGAACAGGTGCTGATGGACGTCCCCCTGGGCCGCTACGAGCTGGAAAGCGGACAGAACTTCAATCGCCTGTTTGTCGACCTCAGCGACGCGGTCGGCGATCAGGTTGAAGACTTGCTGGGCAGTGATCCCCAACACAACGCCCGGTTGATCCGCACCGCGTTATCCGCCGCCCTGGCCGCGCAAACCGCGTCGACTCAACTGCAATCCCAGCGCCTGGTACTGCAGCGCCTGGCGTGCGATGCCGACGTGGTGCTGGACCTGCACTGTGATTTCGAAGCCGTGGCGCACCTCTACACCACGCCCGAGGCCTGGCCGCAGGTGGAGCCGCTGGCGCGTTACCTGGGGTCGGAGGCCAACCTGCTGGCCACCGATTCCGGCGGGCAGTCCTTTGATGAATGTTTCACCCTGGTGTGGTGGCAGTTGCAGCAACGCTTCGGCACGCGCTTCCCGATCCCCATGGGCAGCTTTTCCGTGACCGTCGAATTGCGCGGCCAAGGCGATGTCAACCACGGCCTGGCGGCCCTGGACTGCCAGGCGATCATCAATTACCTGACCCACCTCGGCGCGATTGAAGGGGACGCGCCAGCACAGCCCGCACTGCCCTACCCGGCCACGCCCCTGGCGGGCGTGGAGCCTGTGACCACAGCGGTGGGCGGCTTGCTGGTGTTCCACGCCTTGCCGGGGGAATACCTGGAGGCCGGGCAGCTTATCGCCGAAATCATCGACCCCATCACCGACCGCGTAACGCCCGTGCATTGCCGCAATGCCGGCCTGCTTTACGCGCGCTCGCTGCGACGCATGGCCACCGCCGGGATGGTGATCAGCCATGTCGCCGGCGCAGAGGCCTACCGCAGCGGCTACCTACTTTCGCCTTGAGGATGCACGCCCATGTACAAATTGACCGTTGAAGGCCTGCATAAAAGCTATGGCGACAATGAAGTGCTCAAAGGTGTCTCGCTCAAGGCCAAAACCGGCGACGTGATCAGTCTGATCGGCGCCAGCGGCTCGGGCAAGAGCACGTTCCTGCGCTGCATCAACTTCCTGGAAACCCCCAACGACGGCGCCATGACCCTGGATGGCCAAGTGATCCGCATGATCAGCGACCGCCATGGCATGCGCGTGGCCGACGATGCCGAGTTGCAACGTTTGCGCACGCGGTTGGCCATGGTATTCCAGCACTTCAACCTGTGGAGCCACATGAGCGTGCTGGAAAACATCACCATGGCCCCGCGCCGCGTGCTGGGGTGCAGCAGGAAAGACGCCGAAGACCGCGCCCGTCGGTACCTGGATAAAGTCGGCCTGCCCGCCCGGGTGGCTGATCAATACCCGGCGTTCCTCTCCGGTGGCCAGCAGCAACGGGTCGCGATTGCCCGCGCCTTGGCGATGGAGCCCGAGGTGATGTTGTTCGATGAACCCACCTCGGCGCTGGACCCGGAGTTGGTGGGTGAAGTGTTGAAAGTGATCCAGGGCCTGGCCGAAGAAGGCCGCACCATGATCATGGTGACCCATGAAATGAGCTTCGCGCGCAAAGTCTCAAGCCAGGTGCTGTTCCTGCACCAGGGCCTTGTGGAAGAGCAAGGTGCGCCGGCGGACGTGCTGGGCAATCCGAAGAGCGAGCGTCTGCAGCAATTCCTGAGCGGCAACTTGAAGTAAACCTTTGGGGCGCCTGGGGGGTCTGTGCATTAGAGCCTCCAGAGCGTCCGCTGCCGCATGGCAAAACCCGTCGACTTCGCCAAACAATGGTTTGCCACCCGCGGCTGGCGCCCGTTCGCCTTTCAGAAAGACGTGTGGAAGGCCGTCAAGGAGGGTCAGTCAGGCTTATTGCATGCCAGTACCGGCGCGGGTAAAACCTACGCGCTGTGGTTCGCAGCCCTCAATCGTTTCGCCGTAACGCGCCCACCCGCTACCGGCAAGCGCAAGCCTGCGGCCGAACCCCTGACCGTGCTGTGGATCACACCCATGCGTGCGTTGGCCGCCGACACCGCGCGCGCCCTTGAGGCGCCGTTGGCGGCATTGCAGATTCCCTGGAGCGTCGGCCTGCGCACGGGCGACACCAGCAGCAGCGAACGTGCGCGCCAGACCCGCCGCCAGCCCACCACGCTGATCACTACGCCGGAAAGCCTGACACTGATGCTCACGCGCGCCGACAGCGAGGTCAGCCTGGGGCATCTGCGCATGGTGGTGGTGGATGAGTGGCACGAACTGATCGGCAATAAACGCGGCGTGCAACTGCAATTGGCGTTGGCGCGTCTGCGGCGCTGGCACCCGGATTTGCTGGTGTGGGGTATTTCCGCAACCTTGGGTAATCAGGCGCACGCGCTGGAGGTGTTGGTCCCACAGGGTGGCGGGATAAATGTGCAGGGGCAGACCGCCAAACAGCTGCAAGTGGACACACTGCTGCCGCCCACTGCCGAACGCTTTCCCTGGGCCGGACATATCGGTTTGAAGATGCTGCCGCAAGTCGTGGCGCAAGTGGACTCGAGCAGCAGTTGCCTGGTATTCACCAACACCCGCGCGCAATCGGAAATCTGGTATCAGGCGTTGCTCGAGGCCAGGCCGGACTGGGCCGGCCTGATTGCGCTGCATCACGGTTCGCTGTCGCGGGAAACCCGTGACTGGGTGGAGCGTGCGTTGAAAGAAGGCCAACTCAAGGCGGTGGTGTGTACCTCAAGCCTGGACCTGGGCGTGGACTTTCTGCCGGTGGAACGAGTGCTGCAGATCGGTTCGGCCAAGGGTGTGGCGCGCCTGATGCAACGCGCCGGCCGCTCGGGGCATGCACCGGGGCGGCCGTCACGGGTGACATTGGTACCGACCCACAGCCTGGAGCTGGTGGAAGCCGCCGCCGCCCAGGATGCGATTGCCCTGCGGCGCATTGAAGCCCGCGAATCGCCGCACGAACCCTTGGATGTGCTGGTGCAGCATCTGGTCAGCATGGCCCTGGGCGGTGGATTTACTCCCGACGCGCTGCTGGCGGAGGTACGCGGTGCCTGGGCCTACCGCGACCTGACCGACGCCGATTGGGCCTGGGCCCTGGCCTTTGTGCGCCATGGCGGGCTGTCGCTCACGGCCTATCCGGATTACCGCCGCGTCGAGCCTGACGAACAGGGCATCTGGCGCGTCCCCGATGCGCGCCTGGCACGCCGCCATCGCATGAGCGTGGGCACCATCGTCAGCGATGCGAGTATTCATCTGAAGTACTGGAGCAAGGGCGGCGGCGGCAAGAACCTCGGCAGTGTCGAGGAAGGCTTTATTGCACGGCTCAAGCCGGGGGATGGCTTTCTGTTCGCCGGGCGCCTGCTGGAGTTGGTGCGCGTGGAAAACATGACCGCCTATGTCCGCCGCAGCACCGCAAAAAAAGCCGCCGTGCCGCGCTGGAATGGCGGGCGCATGCCCCTTTCCAATGAACTGGCGCAGGCGGTGATCGAGCGCTTCGACGCGGCGGCTCAGGGTCGCTTCGAGGGGCCGGAAATGCGTGCGGTGCAGCCGCTGTTGCAGACACAATTGCGCTGGTCCGGCCTGCCGACCCGCGACCACTTGCTGGCGGAGTTTCTCAAGTCACGCGAGGGCTGGCACCTGTTTCTCTACCCCTTCGCGGGGCGTCAGGTGCATCTGGGGCTGGCAAGCTTGCTGGCGTGGCGCGTCAGCCGGCGGCAACCCGTGACCTTTTCCATCGCGGTCAATGATTACGGGCTGGAGCTGCTGAGCGCCACCGAGGTGAACTGGCCGGATATCTTCAATGAGGCACTGCTCAGCCCGCAGGAGCTGCTGACGGATGTGGCAGAAAGCCTCAATGCCGGTGAACTGGCGTTGCGCCGCTTTCGCGAAATCGCGCGCATTGCCGGGCTGGTGTTCGCCGGCTATCCCGGTGCGCCGAAAAGTACTCGCCAGGTGCAGGCTTCCAGCGGGCTGTTCTTCGAAGTGTTCAAGCAATACGACCCGCAGAACCTGTTGCTGGCCCAGGCGGGGGAAGAAGTCCTGCGCAACGAACTCGACATTCAGCGCCTGGAGGAGACATTGCTGCGCCTGTCGGCGCTGCAACTGGACCTGCATGTGATCCAACGGCCTACGCCGCTGGCCTTCCCCCTGCTGGTGGAGCGGATGCGCGAAAGCCTGAGTTCGGAAAAACTCTCGGAACGCATTGCGCGGATGGTCAAGGACCTGGAAAAAATTGCGGACAAAGGAAAAGGTTAATGGCTTGTTCGATAACGCTTGAGGGTGAGCAGTTGTGGTTACTGGCGGACAAAGCGGTTTACTGGCCGGCGCGCCACAGCCTGTTGATCGCCGACGCTCACTTTGGCAAGGCTTCGGCCTACCGCAGCCTCGGGCAACCGGTCCCCCAGGGCACCACAAGCGAAAACCTGCAGCGCCTGGACCGGCTGCTGGCGGCGTTTCCCTGCAATGAGGTGATCTTTCTCGGCGACTTCCTCCACGGCCCCGGCTCCCACGCCAGCGGCACCCTGGGCGCGCTGAGGGCCTGGCGAGCGCGGCATGCCGAGTTGCCCATCACGTTGATTCGCGGCAACCACGATCAACGCGCTGGCGATCCGCCTGCCGACTTGGGCATTGAGGTGGTTTCCGAGCCTCTCTTAATGGGCCCGTTCGCGCTGCAGCACGAACCGGACGCCCACCCCAGCCATCATGTGCTGGCCGGGCATGTCCATCCGGTGTATCGCTTGCGCGGCAAAGGCCGGCAGAGCCTGCGCCTGCCGTGCTTCCAGATAGGCGATCGCGTCAGCCTGCTGCCGGCGTTTGGCGCATTTACCGGAGGGTATGCAGTGGAACAGGACAGTGAGCGCCGAATCTTCGTGATCGGCGATCACCAGGTATGGCCCGTTCAGTGAACGCCGGTTGGGCGTGCGTGGATCAGGCCACGGGCGCGGGTGGTGGCTCATCCGGCAGGGTCGGCTCACCAGGTTCGGTAGGTTGCGGATAGTCCGGCTCAGGTTGGCCGGGAATGCCGCCCGCATAAGCAGGGTCGGCCATCAAGGACCAGGCCAGAACACCAATCTGGTTGGGTTCAAGCCGGGCAAGTTCTGCGCTGATTCGCGGGTTGATCTTCATAAGGCACTCCTCAAGCGTGGCTCGACGCGTTTCACACGCGCCGAGGCAGTACACCTAGATAGAGTCACTTTCTGCAGACTAATTCCCTTTAAACGTAGGAGCTTTCTATCAAGCGCGTGGGAGAGTAACGCCGCGCTGGCCCTGGTACTTGCCCGCACGGTCCTTGTAGGACACTTCACATGCCTCGTCGGACTGCAGGAACAGCATCTGTGCCACGCCTTCGTTGGCGTAGATTTTCGCCGGCAAGGTGGTGGTGTTGGAGAACTCCAGGGTCACGTGGCCTTCCCACTCGGGTTCCAGCGGCGTGACGTTGACGATGATGCCGCAACGGGCATAAGTGCTTTTACCCAGGCAGATGGTCAATACGTCCCGTGGAATACGGAAAAACTCCACGGTGCGGGCCAGGGCGAAGGAGTTTGGCGGGATGATGCATACGTCGCTCTTGACGTCGACGAAGCTTTTTTCGTCGAAGTTCTTCGGATCGACGATCGCCGAGTTGATATTGGTGAACACCTTGAATTCATCGGCGCAACGCACGTCGTAGCCATAGCTGGAAACCCCGTACGAAATCACGCGTTCGTCGCCTTCGCCACGAATCTGGCGCTCGACGAACGGTTCGATCATGCCGTGTTCCTGCGCCATGCGGCGAATCCACTTGTCCGATTTGATGCTCATGGCGGTGTCCTGATAGCGAGGTGGAAAAATTCTGTGGGGCATCTTACCGGGGCCGGCGGTGGGGTTCAAAGGGCGCACCGCTTTTAATGACGAATGCACCGGTGTCCATAACCCCCAGCCAACGGGGCCGGGGCTCCTGGCGCAGTTTTACGGGACAATAAATACCACCGCCAGTGACGAAATTAGAGAAACCTGCGGAAATACCATTGGCACGTTCCGGAAAAAGGGTTAAGGTGGCGTCACTGTGTTGCTTGTGTCACTGAGAATCTCTACACGATATGTTGAATTTCGATCCAACCATCTCCAAGAATTTTTCCTGCTCTTTGCACTCAGTCTCGGCCAGGGCTTTTCCTGAGTCGCAGTTAACTTTGTTCAAGGAGTTACACCATGTCTAATCGCCAAACTGGTACCGTTAAGTGGTTCAACGATGAAAAAGGCTTCGGCTTCATCACTCCACAATCCGGTGACGACCTGTTCGTTCACTTCAAAGCTATCCAATCCGACGGCTTCAAAAGCCTGAAAGAAGGCCAACAGGTTTCTTTCATCGCTACCCGCGGTCAGAAAGGCATGCAAGCTGAAGAAGTTCAAGTTATCTAACTTGTACTGACTTAGTCAAAAAGACCCCGCCCTCAAAAGCGGGGTTTTTTTATGCCTGGGAAAATGTGGGAGGGGGCTTGCCCCCGATAGCGGTGTGTCAGTCGAAGCCTATATCGACTGAAGCGCCGCCATCGGGGGCAAGCCCCCTCCCACATTCAAGCGTTCAAGCGTTCAAGCCTTCAAGCCTTCAAGCCTTCAAGCAGGGTCGTTATTGAAACAACGACTCACTCGACAAGCCGTTCTTCTCCAGGATCTCGCGCAAGCGCTTGAGACCTTCTACCTGAATCTGCCGAACCCGCTCACGGGTCAGGCCGATCTCCAGGCCTACGTCCTCCAGGGTGCTGCTCTCATGGCCGCGCAGGCCGAAGCGGCGAATCACCACCTCACGCTGCTTGTCCGTGAGCTCAGACAGCCACTGGTCGATGCTTTGGGACAAATCGTCGTCCTGCAACAGTTCGCAAGGATCCGTCGGACGATCATCGGTGAGGGTGTCCAGCAGGGTTTTATCCGAATCCGGACCCAGCGAGACGTCAACCGAAGACACGCGCTCGTTCAGGCCAAGCATGCGCTTGACCTCCCCTACCGGTTTTTCCAGCAGGTTGGCGATTTCTTCGGGCGAAGGTTCATGATCGAGTTTCTGTGTCAGCTCCCGTGCTGCCCGCAGGTAGACGTTGAGCTCCTTGACCACATGGATCGGCAACCGGATCGTACGGGTCTGATTCATGATCGCCCGTTCGATGGTCTGGCGAATCCACCAGGTGGCATAGGTCGAGAAGCGAAAGCCCCGTTCAGGGTCGAACTTCTCCACCGCCCGGATCAAGCCCAGGTTGCCCTCCTCGATCAAGTCCAGCAGCGACAATCCGCGATTGACGTAGCGTCGGGCGATTTTAACCACCAGGCGCAGGTTGCTTTCAATCATGCGTTTGCGCCCAGCCGGATCACCCTTCTGCGACAGACGCGCAAAATGGACTTCTTCTTCGGGGGTAAGCAGAGGGGAAAAGCCGATTTCATTGAGGTACAACTGGGTCGCATCGAGCGCCCGGGTGTAGTCGATGTACTTGTGTTGCTTTAACGCGGAGGAGTTCTTGGATTTGGTGCGAACCGAGGGGGGTGAAGCCCTCTCATTATCTGACATCGTTTCCGTAGCGATGCCGGTCTCCATAAGGAGAACCTCATCGTCGATGTCAAACTCCGGCGCTTCTTTACTGAGAGCCATTGTTATAGTCCTTTGGTGAGTTCGACCTCAAGCTCAAGCGACGCCTTTATCCTTGGCAACGCTGGAGCCTGTTCCTTCTACGTGAGGGAACAGGCTGGCAACACATCAACGACGGGGTAGGAATTGCAGTGGATCTACAGGTTTGCCCTGACGGCGAATCTCAAAGTGCAGTTTCACCCGGTCTGTCCCCGTTGAACCCATTTCGGCAATCGTCTGTCCGACCTTGACCTGCTGCCCCTCCCGAACCAACAACCTGCGGTTATGACCGTAGGCACTGACGTAGGTATCGCTGTGTTTGATGATGACCAGCTCGCCGTAGCCCCGTAGACCACTCCCGGCGTACACCACTGTCCCATCAGACGCAGCCAAAACAGGCTGTCCCAAATCCCCGGCGATATCAATGCCTTTATTCAAACTGCCGTTTGAAGAGAATTTTCCAATCAACACACCGTTTGAGGGCCATCCCCATCCGGTCGGCGCAGGCCCCGCAGGAGGCAATGGCGCGGGTGCCGGCTTGCTCGCCACCGAAGGCGAGGCGGTGCCGGCCGGCCGTGTGAATACGGTGGTTTTGCTCGAGGAGGAAGACGAAGAACCGGACTTTGTCACAACTGCCGTAGGCGCCGAACCGGTGCGACCGTCGAAACGAATCGTCTGCCCCGGATGTATCGTATAAGGCAGGGGAATGTTGTTACGAGCTGCAAGCGCCTTGTAATCCCAACCGTAACGGAAGGCAATCGAGAACAACGTGTCGCCCTTGCGTACAACGTACTGGCCCGTGGTCACCATCGGCTTTTGCGGTGCCGCATTCGTGCGGTCGACCACCCGCGCACCACCGGATGGCGTGCTCGAACAGGCGGCCAGTAAGGAACTCAAGACAAGGCCAAGCACCAGTCGCTGAAAGCTTGTTTTACTCATTCGCTGCGCAGGACCTGTGAGACTCACCCGCCGCTCCCTTTGTGGTGGCTGAACATTAACGCCCGTATCAGGCTTGAAATATGACGCAAGTATAACTGGGCACTGGCTTTTTACCGGCACACGGATGAAACGAAAAATTCATCGTGTTTAATGCCGGCTCTCACCCTTGTTGAATCTATAGACCCCGCTGTAAGACACATTCGCGTCTATGGAATTCACTAACAGGGAATAAATGTCAGGCCAGCGGGCCATTGAGCAACGGCACGAACCGCACGGCGCCAAGCACATGCCGGGAAAAGCCGTCGTCCTCGCGAATGATGAGCATCAATTGTTGCACTTCGCCGGAGCCCACCGGGATGACCAGTCGACCGCTAGGCGCCAACTGGTCCAGCAACGCTTGCGGCACATCGGTGGCCACTGCAGTCACGATGATGCCGTTGTAGGGCGCCAATGCAGGCCAGCCTTCCCAGCCATCCCCCCAACGAAACACCACGTTACGCAGGTTCAGCTCCACCAGGCGCTCCTTGGCGCGGTCCTGCAGCACCTTGATGCGCTCAACCGAGAACACCCGCTCGACCAACTGGGACAACACGGCGGTCTGGTAGCCGGAGCCGGTGCCGATTTCCAGCACCTTGTCCAATGGCCCTGCGGCCAGCAACAGTTCGCTCATGCGCGCGACCATATAGGGCTGGGAGATGGTCTGGTTGTGGCCGATCGGCAGCGCGGTGTCTTCGTAGGCGCGGTGTGCCAGGGCTTCGTCGACAAACAGGTGCCGAGGCGTGCGCCGGATCACTTCCAGCACCTGCGCATTGGACAGGCCTTCTTCGTACAGACGCTGGATCAAACGCTCGCGGGTGCGCTGGGAGGTCATCCCGATGCCACGGCGCAGCAGGTCGTCTTGTTCACGAGCCATCAGCGCAGTCCCTCCAGCCAGCCATCCAGACCACTGAAGGCATCACTGAAGGTGCGATCGAATTGCAACGGGGTAATCGATACATAACCTTGCATCACCGCATGAAAGTCCGTGCCCTCACCACCATCCTCGGCGTCGCCGGCCGCCGCGATCCAATAGCCTTCCCTGCCACGCGGGTCGACCACCTTCAAGGGAGCCGCCGCACGGGCACGGTGCCCCAGCCGCGTCAGCTGGATGCCGCGAATATGGTCCAGAGGCAGGTTGGGAATATTGACGTTGAGCACGGTGCGCGGCGGCAGGTCCAGGGAACCGTGCGCCTCCACCAGCTTGCGCGCGTAATACGCCGCCGTGGCCAGGTTATCCAGTTGCCGGGAGGCGAAGGAAAACGCGAACCCGATCCCACCCAGAAAGCGCCCTTCGAGGGCTGCCGCCACGGTGCCGGAATACAGCACATCATCGCCCAGGTTCGCGCCCAGGTTGATGCCCGACACCACCAGGTCCGGCGCGTGTTCCAGCAGGCTGTTGATCGCCAGATGCACACAGTCGGTGGGCGTGCCGTTCACGCTGATAAAGCCATTGGCCAGGACCTTGGGGTGCAACGGACGGTCGAGCGTCAGCGAACTGCTGGCGCCGCTCTTGTCCTGGTCGGGGGCAACCACCACGCACTCGGCGTAATCCGCCAGCGCAGCATGAAGCGCGGCGAGACCGGGTGCGGTGGCACCGTCATCGTTTGATATCAGAATACGCATGGGTTGTCCGTCGGCCCCACCGGCACCAGATCAACAAGCTCGCGCACCAATACAGTGGCAAAGCATCCGGCCGGCAGGACGAATTCCAATTGCAGAATGTCAGGCCCGGGATAATGCCACGTCAACCCGCCAATGGGCAGTCGCAGAATGCGACGTTCTTGGCTCATGCCCGCATTCACTAGCCAATCACGCAGGTCAGCTTCTGCGGCGGCGACAGATTGTTCCAGTTCGTACGTAGGACCCTTCGCCGGCGACTCGCCCTCGCCCCACTGCGGGCCGGTGGGGTGCAGGTCCAGGATCGCCAGGCGCGGGTCGCTGCATTCAGCCTCCCCCGCCGGGAAAAAGCTGCGGCTGTCGGTGAAGGCGAGCAGGTCGCCTACCTGGGCGCGTTGCCACGAGCCGTCAGCGACGCGTGCCGCCAACACTTTGTTGAACAGAAAGCTTCGGGCGGTGGACAGCAGCCGCGAACGCACATTGCGCTGTTCCGGCAAGGCCTTGCGCGCAGCCCAGTCACGGGCATCGACGACATTGCCGCCGTTGTGGCCAAAGCGCTGGGCGCCGAAATAGTTGGGAATGCCGTGCCGGGCAATCAATTGCAGGCGCGCATCGAGGGCGGCGGTATCACCGGCCAACTGGGTCAGGCGCAAGGTGAAGCCGTTGGCTGCATGGGCGCCGCGCTGCAGCTTGCGTTTGTGCCGGGCGGTTTTCAGGATCCTGAGGGTGTCGTTCTCGGCGGCACTCATGTCCGGGCCGGCCTTGCCGGGCAGTTGCACGCTGAACCACTGGCGGGTCAACGCCTGGCGATCCTTGAGCCCGGCATAGCTGACGGTGCGCAACGGCACGCCCGCCGCCTTGGCGATACGCCGCGCCGCTTCCTCGGTATTCAGGCCGCGCTTCTCCACCCACAACCACAAGTGTTCGCCCTCGCCGGTCAGCGGGATGTCGAGCACTTCGTCTACCTGGAAATCTTCGGCAGTGGCCTTCAGCACCGCGCTGCCCAAGGCCTCGCCATAGGCACGCGGGCCGAGTAATTCAAATTCGTTCATGCGCGCAGCAACAAGGCGACGGAGTGCACGGCGATGCCCTCTTCACGACCGGTGAACCCGAGCTTTTCGGTGGTGGTGGCTTTCACGTTGACTTGGTCCAATTCTATTTGCAGGTCTGCGGCAATCAGGGCACGCATGGATTCGATGTGCGGGGCCATTTTTGGCGCCTGGGCCACGATGGTGTTATCGACGTTACCGACTTTCCAGCCCCTGGCATGGATCAAACCCACGACATGGCGCAGCAGGACACGACTGTCCGCGCCCTTGAAGGTTGGATCGGTGTCCGGAAAATGCTTGCCGATATCACCCAACGCCGCTGCGCCGAGCAATGCATCGCTCAAGGCGTGCAGGACAACGTCGCCGTCGGAATGAGCCAGCAGCCCATGATGATGCGCGATACGCACGCCGCCCAAAGTGATGAAATCGCCTTCAGCGAAACGGTGCACATCGTAGCCGTGGCCAATACGCATAAAAAAACGCCCCGATTTAATTCAGGGCGTGATTCTACCTACTTTTGCCTCACATTAACCGAGCAAAGCACGACCATGATGGCGCAAATGGTCATCGATGAAGCTGGCGATAAAGAAGTAGCTGTGGTCATAGCCAGGTTGCAGGCGCAGTTCCAGCGGATGGCCGGCGGCCTTGGCCGCTTGCTGCAGGGCCTCGGGCTTGAGCTGCACGGCGAGGAAATCGTCGCGATCGCCCTGGTCCACCAACAGCGGCAACTGTTCCGAGGCTTCGCTGATCAGTACGCAGGCATCCCATTCACGCCACTTCGAGCGCTCCTCTCCCAGGTAATGGGAAAAGGCTTTCTGGCCCCAGGGACAATCCATCGGATTGCTGATCGGCGAAAACGCCGACACTGACTGGTAACGCCCGGGGTTGCGCAGCGCACAGACCAACGCACCGTGGCCGCCCATCGAGTGACCGCTGATGCCGCGCTTGTCCGAAGCCGGAAAATGCGCTTCCACCAGCGCCGGCAATTCCTGCACCACGTAATCATGCATCCGATAATGCCTGGCCCAGGGTTGCTGGGTGGCATTGAGGTAAAAACCTGCGCCGAGGCCGAAGTCCCAGGCATTGTCCGGGTCATCGGCAACACCGGGGCCGCGCGGGCTGGTATCCGGAGCCACGATGATCAAGCCCAGCTCGGCGGCCATGCGCTGGGCGCCGGCCTTCTGCATGAAATTCTCGTCGGTACAGGTCAGGCCGGACAGCCAATACAGCACAGGCAGCTTGCCGCCCTGCTCCGCTTGCGGCGGCAGGTAGACCGCGAAGGTCATGTCGCAATCGAGCACATCGGAGTGATGCTTATAGCGTTTGTGCCAGCCGCCGAAGCTTTTCTGGCAGGACAGGTTTTCCAGACTCATGGCCGACCTCAGAAATGGATGACGGTACGAATGCTCTTGCCTTCATGCATCAGGTCAAACGCTTTGTTGATGTCTTCCAGGCCCATGGTGTGGGTGATAAACGTGTCCAGCGGAATCTCGCCGGTCTGGGCCATGTCCACGTAGCTTGGCAATTCGCTGCGTCCGCGTACGCCGCCGAATGCCGACCCGCGCCAGACGCGACCGGTCACCAGTTGGAAAGGACGGGTGGAAATTTCCTGGCCGGCGCCGGCCACGCCGATGATCACCGACTCACCCCAGCCTTTGTGGCAGCACTCCAGGGCCGCACGCATCAGTTGGACATTGCCGATGCACTCGAAGGAAAAGTCCACACCGCCATCGGTCAAATCGACAATCACGTCCTGGATCGGGCGGTCGTAGTCTTTCGGGTTGATGCAGTCGGTAGCACCCAGCTGCTTGGCGATTTCGAATTTGGCCGGGTTGATGTCGATGGCAATGATGCGACCCGCCTTGGCTTTCACCGCACCAATCACCGCCGACAGACCGATACCGCCCAGACCGAAGATGGCCACGGTGTCGCCCGGCTTGACCTTGGCGGTGTTGAGCACCGCACCGATACCGGTGGTGACGCCGCAACCGAGCAGGCAGACTTTTTCCAGCGGCGCGTCTTTAGAAATCTTGGCCACCGAAATTTCCGGCAGCACGGTGTACTCGGAAAACGTCGAGGTGCCCATGTAGTGGAAAATCGGCTCGCCTTTGTAGGAGAAACGCGTGGTGCCGTCAGGCATCAAGCCTTTGCCCTGAGTGGCACGGATGGCCTGGCAGAGGTTGGTCTTGCCTGACAGACAGAATTTGCACTTGCCGCATTCCGGGGTGTACAGCGGGATCACATGGTCGCCAACGGCAACCGAGGTCACGCCTTCACCAATGGCCTCGACCACTGCACCGCCTTCATGACCCAGAATCGACGGGAAGATGCCTTCCGGGTCCGCGCCCGACAGCGTGTAGGCGTCGGTGTGACACACGCCGGAGGCGACCACGCGCAACAGCACTTCACCCGCCTTGGGCATGGCGACATCGACTTCCACGATCTCGAGAGGTTTATTGGCTTCGAAGGCTACGGCGGCGCGGGACTTGATCATCCGGGTTTCTCCATGGAGTTGAACATTGATGGAATGAGTGTAAACCATGGCTTATTGATTAATAATCCAGGCAAAAGCAAAACATTATTGCCATATGGGGACAATCAACGTGTTGGAAAACCGCTGGGAAGGCATCGATGAGTTCGTCGCCGTGGCCGAATGCAGCCAATTCACGGCAGCGGCCGAGCGCCTGGGGGTGTCGTCGTCCCATATCAGCCGCCAGGTGGCGCGCCTGGAAGAACGCCTGCAAACGCGACTGCTGTATCGCAGTACGCGCAAGGTGACGCTGACCGAAGCGGGCCAGACCTTCCTGCACCACTGTCAACGTTTGCAGGACGGTCGCGAAGAAGCCCTGCGTGCAGTGGGCGACCTGACCAGCGAACCCAAGGGCATGTTGCGCATGACCTGCGCGGTGGCCTATGGCGAACGTTTTATCGTGCCCCTCGTCACAAGGTTCATGGCGCTCTATCCGCAGTTGCGGGTCGATATCGAGCTGAGCAACCGCCCGCTGGACCTGGTGCACGAAGGGCTCGACCTGGCGATTCGCCTCGGGCGCCTGCAAGACTCGCGCATGGTCGCCAGTCGCCTGGCCCCTCGGCGCATGTACCTGTGCGCGTCACCTTCCTACCTCGAACGGTATGGTCGGCCACATAGCTTGTCGGAACTGAGTCGGCACAACTGCCTGATCGGCAGTTCGGATATCTGGCAACTGGCCCAGGACGGACGCGAATTTTCCCAGCGGGTGCAGGGCAACTGGCGCTGCAACAGTGGGCAGGCGGTGCTGGATGCAGCGCTGCAAGGTGTGGGGTTATGCCAGTTGCCGGACTATTACGTGCTGGAGCATTTGCAACACGGGACGCTGGTGTCGTTGCTCGAGGCCCACCAACCGCCAAATACCGCGGTGTGGGCGCTGTACCCGCAGCAACGGCATTTGTCGCCGAAAGTCAGGAAGCTGGTGGATTTTCTCAAGGAAGGCTTGGGTGACCATCCGGTTTATCGAGCATAAACAATTACCGCCCGTGTATTGCCTGGTTAGCGGTCAATAGCCGCTTTGACTGCACAAACCAGGCAAGCCGATGACGTCCAACGCCCAACAGCTTCAGCATATCAATCACTTTGTCCGCAAGGTCCTGGCGGACTTCCCAGTGCCCAGCGCCATTGCCGCTCAATTGCTGTGTGAGCATCTGCAACCGTTCAGCCAGGAAACACTGGATCCGGACACCACATTCCTGACCACGCTTGAATACAACACCGACCACCCCAACGCGGCGTACAACGCACAGATCGTCCAATCCATGAGCCTGACCGAGGCCATGATCTGCAATGCACCCCATGCCCCAGGCGGCATGATCAACACCACGGGTTTTTCCACCACCGCGCCTTACTTCACGATCGTGACCGAACTGCCGCGCCTGACGGATAACCGCATACCGCAAATGTTCAACGAAGAGTTCATTACGTCCAGCTGGATCCCGCCCAGGCGCTATGAAGCGCTCTACCGGCAAAGCGACCCTCAGGTTTACGATCCGACTACCCAATTGGCGATTGCGCCTGCCGTTCTCAGGAGGGTCATCGACTCAAGCCACTTCGAACAGACCTACGACAAGGCCGTCACACTGTTCTGGGACGAGCATCGGGACAACTACACCACCCTGATGCGCATCGCATTTACCAAGGCCTACCTCCATCAGTACGCAGAATTCACGCTCACCCTGGCAGAACGGCAGCTCGCCGCCCGAGCGGCAGGTATCGGCGTCGACAAGGACGCCGGCAACCTGACCCTCGAAGACTTCCAGGCGCCCTACTCACCGGATGCAAACCTGACCGTACGGGTGCTGCGCATCCATCAATTCGAAGCCACCGACATCCTCACGATTACCGACAACCAGAGCCAGATCACGCTGGCGTACATCCCGGGAAACTCCTCGCCCATCCATGGTTTCAATACCCCGAAAGACATGCGCAGTGCGCTGGTGAAACTGGCCGGGGATCCGACCCTGCGCAAAGCCCTGACCAACCACTTTGAACCCGACTCGGTTGACTCCGGCCTGCTCTACAGGGGTGTCGAGGAAGCATTGATCGGCATGGCGATGTACCCGAAATCCTCCAGCCCTCCCGGTTTTTTCAACAGTTTGTTGCACAACGGCTATTGGGACCCGGAGCAATACATCAATAACCCGCTGTATCCGGCGCTCAGAAGTGACCCATTTGCGTTCATCGCACGCCAGATCCGCACTCGCATTGCCAAGCTGGCGGCAAAAACCATTGTCTCGCCTCTGGACACGTTCAAGGCCGATACCCTCGACGTTCTGGAAAAGGCCTGCATGCTGGCGATCCCCGTGGCGCTGACCATGGGCGCGGCGTTGCTGGCGGAGTTTTGCTTCGTGACATCGGGCTTGACTGCAATGGCCATCGGCGCCGATGACGTGATCAAGAACAAACCCCACGCCGTCGAGCGCATTGTGTTCGGCGCCTTGAACGCGCTCCCGGTGGTTATCCACGGCATCGGTAAAGGGGTGAGCAATTTTGAGACGTTGCGACCTGGGCTTGGCCAGGCCACGCGGGCAGAGGAAGGCCAGATCAGTGTCCGGGTCATGACTGAAGCCCCCGCGTCGGCCGAAACCGAGACTCGCCCCCTGATCGCTACGACCGCCCCCAGTGGCTTGCAGAGCGTCAGGATTCAGGGCGAGACCTTCCTGACCTACAAAAAACCGAATGCCGGGGGCCTTTTCGAGTTATTCGTAAACAATCCAGAAGCCCCGGAAAAGATCCAATCCACCGGTCTCTACGCGATTCAAAGCGCCGACCTGCAATGGCGACGTGCCGGGCTGGCCGGAGGCGGGGCATTTCGCAATGCCTGGCAACGGGTTTACACACTGTTCGGCGGCGCCGAGAACGCAAGCTTCTTCAGCCTCTACGAGATGCCTGCGCACGTTCGCGAGACGCTCGTGGAAATGCTCACTGACACCAGCTTGTTTTCGGAAGACTTCGAACCCGTCGGCACGGCTGCACAATCGATCAACAGCACCCGGAAACTGTTTTTCGAGAAAAGAAGCCAATTAAACCGCGATTCGGCGATCTTCTTTAACCGCCTGCCCTATTCACCCCTGCAGCCGGTACTCCCGCGCTTGAGCTTGAACGAGCCGCAGCAAAGTATTATCGAGAAATTGCTGCGCGCCAGTGATGGCCTCGTGATCGGCGAAAGCCACAGCGCCGAATCGAGCAAAGCCTTTCTGATCGATAACATGCAGCTACTCGCCAGCCAGGGCGTCAAACGCCTCTACTTCGAACATCTGCTGACGGATGTGCATATTCCGATGCTGAGGGCGTTTTATCGGTCCAAGAACGCACCGATGGCCGAGGAGCTGACAAATTTTCTGAACGGGATCTACCCATTGCCCCAAAACCGTTATTACTCATTCAGACATGTCGTGAGCAAAGCCCGAGACGCCGGGATCAAGGTTCAGCCGATCGACTGCATCGTGAGCTACATACTTCGCGATATGCGCGACAGCACGGGCACCCTGCGCCAGCGGATGATGAACTATTACGCCACCGAGGTGATCCAGTGGGTCCAGACCTTCAAGCGCAGACCCGGAAAATGGATCGCACTGGTGGGCGATACCCATACCAATACCTTCAAGGGTATCCCTGGGCTGGCAGAACTCACCGGCAGCATCGGCCTGCGGATAGAAGATAGAGTGGGCGCCCAACCTTTAGGCATCGAAGTCGACCCGGGGCGCACTGCCAGCCTGGGCCTCAATAAAGGGGAAGGCACAGTCAAAGCCAACCTGGTGTTGCGCGTTGACCCTGCCGCCCTGCAGCACTCAATGGAGCCACAGCCCGGCCCTTCGCACAGTCGAGTGATGTCGTCGGCCGAGACATTGCTGACGCAACCGGGCCAATTCATGCTCCGCGAGGCCAGCCACATTGACTATCGGTCCCGACGTGGGGAACTGCGCAATGTCAGGATCAATAGCCAGAAGGGCCGGTACTTCATCGAGGCGTCCGGCTGGTCTATCGACCAGAAGCCATTCGACAGCATTGAGGCATTGGTCAGCGAGCTGAGAACCCAGCCCGGGATGCGGCAAGTCTACCGCTAAGGGTCAGGACCCTTGATAACCCCGGCGCTGACGCAGCCATTCGAGGTCTTCGGGGCGGGTGACCTTGATGTTGTCCGCACGCCCTTCGACCAGCCGCGGCGCCTGGCCGGACCATTCCATGGCCGAGGCTTCGTCGGTGATCATGGCGTCGGCGACCAGGCTGTCGGCCAGGGCGCGGTGCAAGGCGCCGAGGCGAAACATCTGCGGCGTGTAGGCTTGCCAGATCATGCTGCGGTCGACGGTTTCCACCACGCGACCACGCTTGTCGACGCGCTTGAGGGTGTCACGAGCCGGCACCGCCAGCAGGCCACCCACAGGGTCATCCGCCAGCTCTGCCAGGAGTTTGTCGAGGTCATCACGGCCCAGGTTGGGACGCGCAGCATCGTGCACCAACACCCAGTCATCATCACTGGCGCCCAGGGCGTTGAGATGCAGCAGCGCGTTGAGCACCGAGCCCGAGCGTTCCGAGCCACCGTCCGCACGCTGGATACGCGGGTCGGTGGCGCACGACAGGGTGGGCCAATAGGGATCATCGACAGCCAGACTGACCACCAGGCCCTTGAGCGAGGGATGGTCGAGAAAACAGCCGAGGCTGTGTTCGAGAATAGTGCGCCCGCCCAGTTGCAGGTATTGCTTGGGACGGTCCGCGGCCATACGGGCACCGACGCCCGCGGCAGGAATCACGGCCCAGAAGGCCGGTAAATCAGCGTTCATTGGGCCAACTGGTAGAGGGTCTCGCCCTCCTTGACCATGCCCAACTCATGGCGAGCCCGCTCTTCAACGGTCTCCGTACCTTTTTTCAGCTCCAGCACTTCAGCATCGAGGACGCGGTTGCGCTCCAGCAGGCGTTCGTTTTCGGCGTGCTGGTCGGCAATTTGCTGGGTCAGCTCTTCCACCTGCGCAAAGCTGCCATTACCGACCCATAGGCGGTACTGCAGGCCAGCCAGCAACAAGAGCAAGACGAGGAACAACCAATTGGGACTGCGCATCGAAATCCGGGTATCCAGTGAAAAAAGACCGTCATGCAAACCTTTTGCAGCAACTGATAGCACGAAGCCTGGAAAAACCAGGCTTGTGCTTGTCAGTCAGCAGATTAGCGCCGAAATGCCCACTGTCGTGAGATTTCCGACGCAATCCGCCGACTTTTTACCATTTACTGCTCAGCCGCGAAACTCGCCGCGACCGTTGTACTTGGCTTTACCCGCCAATTGCTCTTCGATGCGCAGCAATTGGTTGTACTTGGACACACGGTCCGAACGGCACAGGGAACCGGTCTTGATCTGGCCCGCCGAGGTCCCCACGGCCAGGTCGGCAATGGTGGAATCTTCGGTTTCGCCGGAGCGGTGGGAGATCACGGCAGTGTAACCCGCAGCCTTGGCCATCTGGATGGCTTCCAGGGTTTCGGTCAGGGTGCCGATCTGGTTGAACTTGATCAGGATCGAGTTGGCGATCTTCTTGTCGATGCCCTCTTTCAGGATCTTGGTGTTGGTCACGAACAGGTCGTCGCCTACCAACTGGATTTTCTCGCCGATCTTGTCGGTGAGGATTTTCCAGCCGTCCCAGTCGGACTCGTCCAGGCCGTCTTCGATCGAGATGATCGGGTAGCGCTCGGTCAGGCCCTTGAGGTAGTCGGCGAAACCTTCGGAGTTGAACACCTGGCCTTCGCCGGACAGGTTGTATTTACCGTCTTCATAGAATTCGCTGGCGGCGCAGTCCAGGGCCAGGGTCACGTCGGTGCCCAGCTTGTAGCCGGCGTTGGCCACGGCTTCGGAGATCACTTTCAGTGCATCTTCGTTGGACGCCAGGTTGGGCGCGAAACCACCTTCATCACCCACCGCAGTGCTCAGGCCACGGGCCTTCAGCACAGCCTTGAGGTGATGGAAAATCTCGGTGCCCATGCGCAGGCCTTCGGAGAAGGTCTTGGCGCCCACTGGCTGCACCATGAATTCCTGGATATCGACGTTGTTATCAGCGTGCTCGCCACCGTTGATGATGTTCATCATCGGCACCGGCATCGAGTACACGCCCGGAGTGCCGTTCAGGTTGGCGATGTGCGCGTACAACGGCAGGTCCTGATCCTGGGCAGCCGCCTTGGCAGCGGCCAGGGAGACGGCGAGGATCGCATTGGCGCCGAGGCTGCCTTTGTTTTCGGTGCCGTCGAGCTTGATCATCGCGTGGTCCAGGGCTTTCTGGTCCAGCGGGTCCTTGCCCAGCAACAGATCACGGATCGGGCCGTTGATGTTGGCTACTGCCTTGAGTACACCCTTGCCCAGGTAACGGCTCTTGTCGCCATCACGCAGTTCCAGCGCTTCACGGGAACCTGTGGAAGCACCGGACGGCGCGCAGGCGCTGCCGATGATGCCGTTATCGAGAAGCACATCGGCTTCGACGGTGGGGTTGCCACGGGAGTCGAGAACTTCACGACCTTTGATGTCGACGATTTTTGCCATTGTTGTAAACACTCCAAAGTTGACGAAAACGACGCAGCTGAAGGAAATCTTTTGACCGACCGCAAGGGTGGAACAACAGGGCAGGCTTGCAGACGACAAGGCCCAGGCCTGGGGCCTGAGCATAAAGCGTGGGAAATTCTACCGGAGAAACGCCGCTTACGCGGTCTCTACCGTCGGAAAACTCTTGACCAGCTCGTCCAACTGCTTGAGCTGGGCCAGGAACGGCTCCAGCTTGTCCAGGCGCAGGGCACAAGGGCCGTCGCACTTGGCGTTGTCCGGGTCCGGGTGGGCTTCCAGGAACAGGCCGGCAAGGGACTGGCTCATGCCCGCCTTGGCCAGGTCGGTGACCTGGGCGCGACGCCCACCGGCGGAGTCCGAGCGACCGCCGGGCATTTGCAGCGCGTGGGTCACGTCGAAGAACACCGGGTATTCGAACTGTTTCATGATGCCGAAACCGAGCATGTCCACCACGAGGTTGTTGTAGCCGAAGCTCGAGCCACGCTCGCAGAGGATCAACTGGTCGTTACCCGCTTCCACGCATTTGCTCAGGATATGCTTCATTTCCTGAGGTGCGAGGAACTGGGCTTTCTTGATGTTGATCACAGCGCCGGTCCTGGCCATCGCGACAACGAGGTCGGTCTGGCGCGACAGGAAGGCCGGCAGCTGGATGATGTCGCACACCTCGGCAACCACGGCAGCCTGCTCAGGCTCGTGGACGTCGGTGATGATCGGCACGCCGAAGGCTTGCTTGATGTCCTGGAAGATCCGCATGCCTTCTTCGAGACCCGGGCCGCGATAGGAGGTCACGGACGAACGGTTGGCCTTGTCGAAGCTGGCCTTGAACACATAAGGGATACCCAGTTTCTGGGTAACCCGCACGTACTCTTCACAGACCTGCATCGCCATGTCGCGGCTTTCCAGTACGTTCATGCCGCCGAACAGCACCATGGGCTTGTCGTTGGCAATTTCGATGTCACCTACGCGAATGATCTTCTGGGCCATCAGGGTTATGCCTTCTTCTGATGTTGCGTCAGTGCAGCTTTGACGAAACCGCTGAACAACGGATGACCGTCGCGCGGCGTCGAGGTGAACTCAGGGTGGAACTGGCAGGCCACGAACCACGGGTGATCCGGCGCCTCGACCACTTCAACCAACGCGCCATCGCCGGAGCGACCGGAGATTTTCAGGCCGGCCTCTTTGATTTGCGGCAGCAGGTTGTTGTTCACTTCGTAGCGATGACGGTGACGCTCGACGATCACGTCCTTGCCATAGCAATCGTGAACCAGCGAACCCGGCTCCAGCAGGCAATCCTGCGCACCAAGGCGCATGGTGCCGCCCAGGTCGGAGCTTTCGGTACGGGTTTCGACGGCGCCGGTGGCGTCTTCCCACTCGGTGATCAGGCCCACGACCGGATGGCCGCTGGTGTGATCGAACTCGGTGGAGTTGGCGTCTTTCCAGCCCATCACGTTACGGGCGAACTCGATAACGGCCACTTGCATGCCCAGGCAGATACCCAGGTAAGGCACCTTGTTCTCGCGAGCGTATTGCACGGCAGTGATCTTGCCTTCCACGCCACGCAGGCCGAAACCGCCGGGAACCAGGATCGCGTCCACGCCTTCAAGCAGCGCGGTGCCCTGGTTCTCGATGTCTTCGGAATCGATGTAGCGCAGGTTGACCTTGGTACGGTTGCTGATGCCGGCGTGACTCATCGCTTCGATCAGCGACTTGTACGCATCCAGCAGTTCCATGTACTTGCCGACCATGGCGATGGTGACTTCGTGCTCAGGGTTGAGCTTGGCATCGACCACCGCTTCCCACTCGGACAGGTCCGCGCCATTGCATTGCAGGCCGAAACGCTCGACCACAAAATCGTCCAGGCCTTGCGAATGCAGGATGCCCGGGATCTTGTAGATGGTGTCGGCGTCTTCCAGGGCAATCACCGCACGTTCTTCAACGTTGGTGAATTGCGCGATCTTGCGACGCGAGGAAATGTCGATCGGGTGATCGGAGCGGCATACCAGCACGTCCGGCTGCAGGCCGATGGAACGCAGTTCCTTGACCGAGTGCTGGGTAGGCTTGGTTTTGGTTTCGCCGGCGGTCGCGATGTAGGGCACCAAGGTCAGGTGCATCAGCATTGCGCGCTTGGCGCCGACTTCGAAACGCAACTGGCGGATGGCTTCGAGGAACGGTTGGGATTCGATGTCACCCACGGTGCCACCAATCTCGACCATCGCCACGTCGGCATCGCCCGCACCCTTGATGATGCGGCGCTTGATTTCGTCGGTGATGTGCGGGATCACCTGGATGGTTGCACCCAGGTAGTCACCACGGCGCTCCTTGCGCAGCACGTGCTCGTAGACGCGGCCGGTGGTGAAGTTGTTGTTCTGGGTCATGGTCGTGCGGATGAACCGCTCGTAGTGGCCCAGGTCCAGGTCGGTCTCGGCGCCGTCATGCGTGACGAACACTTCACCGTGCTGGAACGGGCTCATGGTGCCCGGGTCGACGTTGATGTACGGGTCCAGCTTGAGCATGGTGACTTTAAGCCCCCGCGCCTCCAGGATGGCCGCCAATGAAGCGGAGGCAATGCCTTTCCCCAATGAAGAAACAACACCGCCCGTGACGAATATGTAGCGCGTCATGAAAAACCCTAGAAGTCTGCGTTAAAGCGGTCCGAGCCGCCGGGGAAAGCGAAGAGAGGCCGAAGCCCCCGATCACCTGCATTAATCACAGTGCACCTTTCAAAAAAACCGCCGCGTTGTGACAGACCAGCAATGGAACACCGGTACGTTGATCGCTACACATTTTTTGGAATCGCCCAGCAAAGACTGCTTGGTAATCGGCAACTGCTGCGATTCAGGCGAATCCACAGAAGTTGTATCAAGAAGGGAGCGTAGTCTACCGGAAAGGCGCTATCAGCTCAAACCTTGATCGCAGGTCTGCGGCAACCAATCTAATTGCCCGTGATCTGCCGACCCGGCCCATGGCCCCGCGATGGTTGGGACAGCCAGCAATTGCTCACCCCGGTAGACCAGCGGCAATCTGCCACGGACAAAGCCGGGCACGCCACTTTCGTTGAGCAGGCGCTTGAGGTCGCGACGACCTCGCCCCGGCACGTCGATGACTTCGCCGCCCTGCCGATAACGGATCACCAAAGAACCTGAAGGTGCCTCGCCGACAAATCGAAGCTGACCATTGCCAGGTAACTCCAGTGGGTTTCGCGGATCGGGCCAGCTTACCGATGCGTCGGAGAATTCGGACCAAATAGAAGGCAACCACCAGATGCGCTCGCCGCAACGGTGTAACTCGCCGTCGGCCAGGCGCCATACGGGCTGTGCATCGCCCTTGGCATCGCGCAGGGAACACCAGCCGGCCCAGTGATCGCTGTCGGGCAGGCGGGTCAGTGGGTTCAGCCAGTGACGCAGGGCGTTGCGCTGGCGGGCGTCGGAAAGCTCGCGCAAGGGCGCCAGGGCCAAGGATGGCAAAAGCAACCAGGGAAACGCTGAAGGCTGATCGGCGGCGTTCAGGTCCATGTGCGCCAGCTCATCGAGCAGCCCCTGGGCTTCGTTGAGGTGTTCGGCAGTACGGGCCAGACTTGAGGCTGCCTGGGGCCAGCGCTGCGTAAGCAATGGAAATACTTGATGGCGCAGATAATTACGGGAGAAGCGTGGATCAGCGTTCGAAGGGTCTTCGATCCACTTCAAGTGATGTTGGTGGGCGTAAGCTTGCAGCTCGCCACGGGCCACCTCCAGCAGCGGCCGCACCAGATGCCCCGCCGCCAACGTACGATGCGCAGGCATTGCGGCAAGCCCGCGCACACCCGCACCGCGCAGCAGGCGGAACAACAGGGTTTCGGCCTGATCGTCGCGATGCTGGCCGGTGAGCAACACCTCCCCTGCCCCGATCACCCCGGCGAAGGCCAGATAACGTGCGTCACGAGCCGCGCGCTCAAGGCTGGCACCGGGTGGTACTTGCACGCGCAGGATGCGCAAGCGCACGCCCAGGCTGTCGCAGACCGACTGGCAATGAGCGGGCCACGCATCGGCGGCCGCTTGCAGGCCATGATGAACATGCACGGCGCAGAGGGGCGGTAATGTTTCGGACTTTGCCAGGGTGGCCAGAAGATGCAGCAGCACGGTGGAATCGAGCCCACCAGAGAACGCGATGTGCCAGGCCGGGGCATTGCGCCAGGGGGCCAGGGTTTTCAGAAGTCGGGCCGGCAGGATTGATTTCATCACAGGTTACCGCCGCAAATCTGAAATACGTCCGTCAAGCATACACAAAGCAAATGTGGGAGGGGGCTTGCCCCCCGATAGCAGTGGGCCAGTCAACAGATGTTGTGACTGACACTCAGCAATCGGGAGCAAGCCCCCTCCCACATTAAGTGACGGCGTCGGCTTAGAGGCCGTAGCTCATCAGGCGCTCATAACGACGGGCCAGCAGCGCTTCGTTATCGAGCTTCTTGAGCATCGCCAGTTGCGCGCCCAGCTCGGCGCGGATGGTGGCGGCAGCGGCAGCCGGGTCACGGTGTGCGCCGCCCAGTGGCTCGGCGATCACTTTGTCCACGATCCCCAGGCCTTTGAGGCGGTCAGCAGTGATGCCCATGGCTTCAGCAGCGTCCGGCGCCTTTTCGGCGGTTTTCCACAGGATCGAGGCGCAACCTTCCGGCGAAATCACCGCGTAGGTCGAATATTGCAGCATGTTCAACTGGTCGCAGACGCCAATGGCCAGTGCACCGCCGGAACCGCCTTCACCGATCACAGTCGCGATGATCGGGGTTTTCAGGCGCGCCATGACGCGCAGGTTCCAGGCAATCGCCTCGCTCTGGTTGCGCTCTTCGGCGTCGATCCCAGGGTAGGCACCCGGCGTGTCGATGAACGTCAGGATCGGCATCTTGAAGCGCTCGGCCATTTCCATCAGGCGGCACGCCTTGCGGTAGCCTTCCGGACGCGGCATGCCGAAGTTGCGACGCACTTTTTCGCGCACTTCACGGCCTTTCTGATGACCGATCACCATCACCGGCTGGTCGTCCAGGCGAGCGATACCGCCCACGATGGCCGCGTCGTCCGAGAAGTGGCGGTCGCCATGCAGCTCGTCGAATTCGGTGAAGATATGCTGAATGTAGTCCAGGGTGTACGGACGGCGCGGGTGGCGGGCCAGGCGCGCGATCTGCCAGCTGGTCAGCTTGCCGAAGATGTCTTCGGTGAGCGTGCTGCTCTTGTCTTGCAGGCGGGCGATCTCATCGCCGATATTCAGCGAATTATCGTTGCCGACCAGGCGCAGCTCTTCGATCTTGGCTTGCAGGTCAGCGATCGGCTGTTCGAAATCAAGAAAATTCGGGTTCATAAGCGTCCGTCTTGGGTCGACGGCCAAGGGGTGCCTGGCCAGCCGGTTGTCTATTCGCGCCCTACCTTAAGGGAGAGGCGCGGTTAGGTCGAGATTAAATGTTCAGCCGAGGTCAGGGGTGCTGACCGTCAACGGTATTGGAGGAAGACGTTGTCTCGCCCGAACTGGTCACGCAAAGCTTGAATCAAGCCGTCAGCCGGATCAATTCGCCAGGTCTCGCCAAACTGCAACATGGCCTTGGCGTCGTTGCCGGTGTACTCCATGGTCACCGGGCACGCGCCACGGTGACGCTTGAGCAGGTCACCCAACCAGCGTAGCTGATCGCCCTTGAGTGCCTCGGTCTTGACCTTCAGGCGCAGGCTTTCGGCCAGGTTTGTGCGTGCATCTTCCATGCTCATCACCCGCTTGATGCGCAGGCGCAGGCCACCGGAGAAGTCGTCGTTGCTGACCTCCCCTTCCACCACCACCATGGCGTCGGTCTGCAGCAGCGACTGGGCGGAGTGGAACGCGTCGGCAAACAGCGAGGCTTCGATCCGGCCCGAGCGGTCATCGAGGGTGATGAAGCCCATCTTGTCGCCCTTCTTATTTTTCATCACGCGCAGGGCGATGATCATGCCGGCGACGGTCTGGGTATCCCGCGCCGGCTTCAGGTCGATGATGCGCTGGCGGGCAAAACGGCGGATTTCGCCTTCGTACTCGTCAATCGGGTGACCGGTGAGGTACAGGCCCAAGGTGTCTTTCTCGCCCTTGAGACGTTCCTTGAGGGTCAGATCCTTGGCCTTGCGGTGATTGGCATACACATCCGCGTCTTCTTCGACGAACAACCCGCCAAACAGGTCGGCGTGGCCGCTGTCATGGGTACGGGCGGTCTGTTCGGCAGCCTTGATCGCTTCTTCCATAGCGGTGAGCAACACCGCGCGATTGCGGTCGATATTGGCCTGATAGGCCTTCGGCTCGTCATGGAAGTACGGGCCAAGGCGGTCCAGCGCGCCGCTGCGGATCAGGCCGTCGAGGGTACGCTTGTTGATGCGCTTGAGGTCGACCCGCGCGCAGAAGTCGAACAGATCCTTGAAAGGCCCGTCCTGGCGCGCTTCGGTGATGGCTTCCACCGGGCCTTCACCGACCCCCTTGATCGCGCCGAGACCATAAATGATGCGGCCTTCGTCGTTCACCGTGAACTTGAACTCCGAGGCGTTCACGTCCGGCGCGTCGAGGCGCAGCTTCATGGTGCGCACTTCCTCGATCAAGGTCACGACCTTGTCGGTGTTGTGCATATCCGCCGAGAGTACCGCCGCCATGAACGGCGCCGGATAGTGGGCTTTCAGCCAGGCGGTCTGGTACGACACCAGGCCATAGGCGGCGGAGTGGGATTTGTTGAAGCCGTAACCGGCGAATTTCTCCACCAGGTCGAAGATGTTACCCGCAAGGTCAGCGTCAATATTGTTGGTGGCACAGCCCTCAATGAAACCGCCGCGCTGCTTGGCCATTTCCTCGGGTTTCTTTTTACCCATGGCGCGACGCAACATGTCCGCACCGCCGAGGGTGTAGCCCGCCATGACCTGGGCAATCTGCATCACCTGTTCCTGATACAGGATGATGCCGTAGGTCGGCGCCAGTACCGGCTTGAGGCCTTCGTACTGATAGTCCGAATGCGGGTACGCCAGTTCGGCGCGGCCGTGCTTACGGTTGATGAAGTCATCCACCATGCCGGACTGCAACGGCCCCGGACGGAACAGGGCCACCAGTGCGATCAAGTCTTCCAGGCAGTCGGGCTTGAGCTTTTTGATCAGCTCCTTCATGCCCCGTGATTCAAGCTGGAACACTGCCGTGGTTTCGGCTTTTTGCAGCAGGCTGTAGGTCGGTTTATCATCCAGCGGGATGAACGCGATATCCAGCGGCTCCTCGCCCACCTTGGCGCGGTCGCGGTTGATGGTCTTGAGCGCCCAGTCGATGATCGTCAGGGTGCGCAGGCCGAGGAAGTCGAACTTCACCAGGCCGGCCGCCTCCACGTCATCCTTGTCGAACTGGGTAACCAGGCCGTCACCTTCTTCGTCGCAGTAGATCGGCGAGAAGTCAGTCAGCTTGGTCGGCGCGATCACCACGCCACCGGCGTGTTTACCGACGTTACGCACCACGCCTTCGAGCTTGCGCGCCATGTCCCAGATTTCGGCGGCTTCTTCATCGACCTTGATGAAGTCGCGCAGGATTTCTTCCTGCTCGTAGGCTTTTTCCAGGGTCATGCCGACTTCGAACGGGATCATCTTCGACAGGCGGTCGGCCAGGCCGTAGGACTTGCCCTGCACCCGGGCCACGTCGCGGATTACCGCCTTGGCGGCCATGGAACCGAAGGTGATGATCTGGCTCACCGCATTGCGGCCGTACTTCTCGGCCACGTATTCGATCACCCGATCGCGACCGTCCATGCAGAAGTCGACGTCGAAGTCGGGCATGGATACCCGTTCCGGGTTCAGGAAGCGTTCGAACAGCAGGTCATATTCCAACGGGTCAAGGTCGGTGATCTTCTGCACGTAGGCCACCAACGAGCCCGCACCTGACCCCCGGCCCGGACCTACCGGTACGCCGTTGTTCTTGGCCCACTGGATAAAGTCCATCACGATCAGGAAGTAGCCGGGGAACCCCATCTGGATAATGATATCCAGCTCGAAATTCAGCCGGTCGACGTAGACCTGGCGTTTGGCTTCGTAGTCTTCAGTAGTGTCTTTGGGCAACAGGACGCGCAGGCGATCCTCAAGGCCGTCGAACGACACTTTGCGGAAGTACTCATCAATGGTCATGCCATCGGGAATCGGGAAGTTGGGCAAAAAGTGCTTGCCCAGCTTCACTTCGATGTTGCAGCGCTTGGCGATTTCGACCGAGTTTTCCAGGGCCTCGGGCAAGTCGCTGAACAGTTCGGCCATTTCCTCGGCGCTTTTGAGGTACTGCTCTTCGCTGTAGTTCTTCGAGCGGCGCGGGTCATCCAGGGCGCGGCCTTCGCCGATGCACACGCGCGTTTCGTGGGCTTCGAAATCTTCCTTCTTGATAAAGCGCACATCGTTGGTCGCCACCAGCGGCGCGCCCAGCTTGTCGGCCAGGGCCACGGCGGCGTGCAGATGCTCTTCATCGTTGGGACGATTGGTGCGTTGCACTTCGAGGTAGAAGCGGTCGGGGAAAACCTGCATCCATTCGCGGGCCAGCACTTCGGCTTCCTGCGGATTGCCACCCAGCAGCGCGATACCGATCTCGCCCTCCTTGGCGGCCGAGAGCATGATCACGCCTTCGCTGGCTTCGGCCACCCACTCGCGCTCGATGATGATCGAGCCATTTCGCTGACCATCGATAAATCCACGGGAAATCAGCTCGGTCAGGTTGCGATAACCCACGCCGTTCATCGCCAGCAGGCTGATGCGGCTCAGCGGGTTATCCGGGTCCTTGTTGGACAACCACAGGTCGGCGCCGCAGATCGGCTTGATACCTGCGCCCATGGCGTTTTTGTAGAACTTGACCAGGGAGCACATGTTGTTCTGGTCGGTAACCGCCACCGCCGGCATGTTCATGCCCACCAGGGTCTTGACCAGCGGCTTGATCCGTACCAGGCCGTCGACCAGGGAGTATTCAGTGTGCAGGCGTAGATGAACGAATGAAGCCGGCATAGTGATCCTGTGCAATAACTTGGAAACGACAAGGCCCGGGATTGTACCGGGCCTGGAGCAAAACATCAGCCTCGCGACTACACCTCGCTGAGGCTCTCGCGCAGCTCATAAGCCTGGCGCACCGGGGCGAACGAGCGGCGGTGGATCGGCGTAGGACCGAGTCGCGCCAGGGCTTCCAGATGAACGGGCGTCGGGTAGCCTTTATGGCCGCCCATGCCGTAGCCCGGGTAAACCAGATCGAAAGCCGCCATTTCGCGGTCGCGGCTGACCTTGGCCAGAATCGACGCCGCCGCAATCGCCGGCACCTTGCTGTCGCCCTGGACCACGGCCTCGGCGCGCATCGCCAGTTTGGGGCAACGGTTACCGTCAATCATCGCCAGCCTGGGCGTGATATGCAGCCCTTCAACCGCGCGCTGCATGGCAAGCATGGTGGCGTGCAGGATGTTCAACTCGTCGATTTCCTCGACTTCCGCCCGGGCGATATGCCAGCTCAAAGCCTTTTCACAGATCTCGTCATAGAGTTTTTCACGACGGGCTTCAGTGAGTTTTTTCGAGTCATTCAGGCCCAGGATCGGACGGTTCGGGTCGAGGATCACTGCCGCCGTTACGACCGCACCGCACAACGGGCCGCGTCCGACTTCGTCGACACCCGCCACCAGTTCGTGGGCTTGTGCAACCAGGCTGAAATCCAGGCCCATCTGCGTGCTCATAAGGCTTCCTGTTTATGGCCGATCAGCTCCAGCACGGCATCCGCCGCCTGGTTCGACGCATCACGGCGCAAGGTGCGGTGAATATCGTCGAAACCACGGGTCTGCTCGGCGCCGTCGTCAATCAAGGGTAGTAGAGTTTGCGCCAGCGCTTCGGGCGTAGCATCGTCCTGCAACAACTCCGGCACCAGCAACCGTTGGGCCAGCAGATTGGGCAATGAAATATACGGGCTCTTGACCATCCGCTTGAGAATCCAGAAAGTCAGCGGCGCCAGGCGATAGGCCACTACCATCGGACGCTTGTACAGCAGGGCTTCCAGGGTCGCGGTACCCGACGCGATCAATACGGCGTCGCAAGCGGCCAGGGCCAGATGGGACTGACCGTCGAGCAGGGTCAGCGGCAGGTTGCGCCCTTGCAGCAGTGTTTCAATTTGCGCGCGGCGCTGCGGGCTGGCGCACGGCAGCACAAAACGAACGCCTGGCTTGAGTGCCTGCAGACGTTCGGCGGCATCAAAAAACAGGCTGCCCAGTCGTCCGACCTCGCCCCCTCGGCTACCCGGCATCAGTGCGACCAGCGGGCCGGCAACCAGCCCCAGTTCGGTACGCGCCGCGTCACGGTCAGCCTGCAAAGGAATGGTATCGGCCAGGGTATGGCCGACGAACCGCACCGGCACGCCCTTCTCTTCGTAGAATCTGGCCTCGAACGGCAGCAAGGTCAGCATCAAGTCGCAGCCTTCGCGAATCTTGAGCACACGCTTTTGCCGCCACGCCCATACGGACGGGCTGACATAGTGCACGGTCTTGATCCCGGCCTGGCGCAGCTTGAGTTCGATGTTGAGGGTGAAGTCCGGGGCATCGATACCGATAAAGACGTCGGGCCTTTCGTCGATCAGCGTCTGGATCAGCAGCTTGCGCCGCGCGAGCAATTCACGCAGGCGCCCCAGCACTTCGACCAACCCCATGACCGACAGGCGCTCCATCGGAAAGTAGGAGGTAAGGCCTTCAGCCTGCATCAAGGGGCCGCCGACGCCGATAAACTCGATGGCCGGGTGCCGGGCTTTCAGCGCCCGCATCAGGCCGGCGCCGAGAATATCGCCGGAAGCTTCCCCGGCGACCAAGGCGATACGCAACTTGGCCATGATCAGCGGGTAATGCCGCGAGTCGACGCCTGGATCGAGTCACGAAACACCGCGACTTCCGGGAACGACGCTGCCGGCTCGGTCAGTTCGATCAGGGCCTGCTCAACCGTCAGCCCTTGACGGTATACCGTCTTGTAGGCACGGCGCAGGGCCTGGATTGCGTCGTCGCTGAAACCGCGACGGCGCATGCCTTCAAAATTCATGCTGCGCGCTTCGGCAGGGTTGCCGAACACCGTGACGAATGCAGGGACATCCTTGCCGATGGCGGTGCCCATGCCGGAAAAGCTGTGGGCGCCGATATGGCAGTATTGATGCACCAGAGTGAAACCGGACAGGATTGCCCAGTCATCCACATGCACATGCCCGGCCAACGCGGTGTTATTGACCAGGATGCAGTGGTTGCCAATCACGCTGTCGTGGCCGATATGCGCATAGGCCATTACCAGGTTGTGATCACCCAGCGTGGTCTCGGCGCGGTCCTGCACAGTGCCACGGTGAATGGTCACGCCTTCACGGATGATGTTGTGGTCACCGATGACCAGCCGTGTTTCTTCACCCTTGTACTTCATGTCCGGGGTGTCTTCGCCTACCGAGGAAAACTGGTAGATACGATTGTGTTTGCCAATGCGGGTCGGACCCTTGAGGATCACGTGTGGCCCGATGACAGTCCCCTCGCCGATTTCCACACCTGCGCCGACGATCGACCAGGGGCCGACCTCAACGTCGGCGGCCAGTACGGCCGACGGATCGATGATTGCGCGAGGGTCAATCAAACTCATAGTTTGCGTTCCGCACAGATGATCTCGGCAGAGCACACCGGCTTGCCATCCACCGAAGCCTGGCATTCGAACTTCCAGATCTGGCGCTTGCAGCTGATGAACTTGGCTTCCAGGATCAACTGGTCACCCGGAGTGACCGGATTGCGGAAACGCAACTTGTCGGAACCCACGAAATAGTAAAGCGTGCCGTCGGCAGGCTTGAGGTCAAGCATTTTGAAACCAAGGATACCGGCAGCCTGGGCCATTGCTTCGATGATCAACACGCCCGGCATGATGGGATGCGCAGGAAAGTGACCATTGAAAAACGGTTCGTTGATGCTGACATTCTTGTAGGCACGAATGCGCTTTTCCTCAACATTGAGGTCCACTACACGATCCACCAGCAGGAACGGATAACGGTGAGGCAGGTATTCGCGAATCTCGTTGATGTCCATCATTTCGGGGGGAAGCCTGTAATAAAGATTGGGGGCGGGCGGACTAAAAGCACGCCCCGCTAGCAAATCAAGGAGGCAGTCTATCGGCTGTGCACACTTGATATGGAAATGGTATCAGCCTTCTGATGAAGCATCACCGCCAGGGGTCACGTCCCCAACACGCTTTTCCAGCTGTTTGAGACGTCGAGCCATGTCGTCGATCTGCCGCAAGCGTGCTGCACTCTTGCGCCATTCAGCCGAGGGCTGCATGGCGGTACCGGAAGAATAGGAACCCGGCTCGGTAATCGAGTGGGTGACCATGGTCATGCCGGTGATGAAGACGTTGTCGCAAATATCGATATGCCCCACCAGCCCGACGCCACCGGCGAGCATGCAATGCTTGCCGATTTTGGTACTGCCGGAAATGCCCACGCATGCCGCCATGGCGGTGTGGTCGCCAATCTGCACGTTGTGAGCGATATGGATCTGGTTGTCGAGCTTCACGCCGTTGCCTATGACCGTATCGGCCAAGGCTCCACGATCAACGGCAGTATTCACGCCGATTTCCACGTCATCGCCGATCAATACGCCGCCGACGTGGGCAACCTTGTGCCAAATACCTTTGGAATTGGCAAAACCAAAACCTTCACCACCGATCACAGCGCCCGACTGCAGAACCACCCGCTCACCGATACGCACGTCGTGGTAAAGGGTCACGCGAGGAGCAAGCCAGCCATCGACACCGATTTCACAACGCGCGCCGATAAAGCAATGAGCGCCGACCGTTACACCCGCGCCAATACGTGCGCCGTTCTCGATCACCGCAAAGGCACCAATGCTGGCCGAGGGATCAACCTGGGCATCATCGGCGATCACCGCAGACGGATGAATACCAGCGCTGGCCTTGGATTTTGGAGCGAACAGGTGCGACGCCCGGGCAAAAGCCAGGTAAGGGTCAGCCACCACCAGCGCGTCCCCAGTAAACCCTTCGGCATCGACGGCCGTAAGCAACACGGCGCCGGCTTGGCAGTCGACCAGATACTTACGGTATTGGGGCTTCGCCAGGAAGCTCAACTGAGCTGGGCCAGCCTCCTGCAAGGTGGCTAGCCCAGTGATTTCCTTCTCCTTGGAGCCACGCAAGGTGGCCCCCAGGAACTCGGCCAACTCGCCGAGCTTGATAGTCGCAGTCATGGTTTACTTCAGCTGGTTCATGCGCTCGATCACCTGGCGGGTGATGTCGTATTGAGGCTTGACGTCAATCACGGCGCCACGTTCGAACACCAGGTCAAAGGCACCCTTCTTGATGACTTCTTCCACAGCGCTGTCGAGCTTGGGCTTGAGCTGCTTGAGCATTTCACGGTCGGCAACCGCCTTGGCTTCGTTCAGCTCCTTGGACTGGAACTGGTAGTCACGGGCCTTTTGCTTGAACTCAAGCTCCAGACGCTCACGCTCGCCTTGCTGCATCTTGTCGCCACCGGCAACCAAACGGTCCTGGATGCCCTTGGCGCTGCTTTCCAGGGTTTTGAGCTTGGTCAGTTGCGGACCGAATTTCTTCTCGGCATCCACGGCGTAACGCTTGGCCGCGTCAGATTCCAGAAGGGCCATCTGATAGTTCAGCACGGCAATTTTCATTTCGGCGAAGGCCGGGGTGGTTACCAGCACAGTGGCCAGCAGGACCAATTGAGTCAACTTACGCACGATGTACTCCTACAGAATCCGTTGTCGTTATCTTAGGTCAGACGCTTAGAACGTCTGGCCAAGGGAGAATTGGAAAATCTGGGTTTCAGCGTTATCCGGTTTCTTGATCGGCATGGCCAGAGCAAAGCTCAATGGGCCCAGCGCGGTCACCCAGGTCACACCCACACCCACGGAGCTCGCCAGATTGCTGAGACTCACGTCGTTACACTGGGTGTTGGACCGCGAACCGTTCGGGTTGGTGATCTGCTCACATTTGGAGTCGAACACGTTACCCACATCCCAGAAGACCGAAGTACGCAGGGAACGTTGATCTTTCACGAATGGCAGCGGGAACAGAATTTCTGCACCGCCCTGGATCAGAACGTTACCGCCAAATGGCAGCGGCTTGTTGTCGGAGTCCACTCGCGTGCCCTGGTTACCCGTAAAGTCCTGGCCACGGCTCGGCGTACCACGCGGACCCAGGGTGCTGTCCTTGAAGCCACGTACCGAGTTGAAACCACCCGCGTAATAGTTTTCATAGAACGGCAAGCCATCGGTCGAACCATAACCGTCGCCATAGCCCAGCTCGGTGTGCAGGCGCATGGTGTAGTTGTCGCTCAACGGCTGGAACAACTGGCCGCGATAATCGAGTTTGAAGAACGACAGGTCGCTGCCCGGCGTGGTGACTTCCGCGGTCAGGCTCTGGGAATGGCCACGGGTTGCCAGTACGCCCTTGTTCAGGGTCGACTCGGACCAGCCGGCAGACGCCTTGAAGTTCAGGAACTTGTCGCCTTCACGGCGGGTGAAGTCGAAGATCTCGTCCACGGTGTACACACCGGTCTTGATCTCATCCTGCTGCGCGGTCAGGCCGAAGGTGAGACGCGAGGTCTCGCTGATCGGGTAACCCACGTTCACACCGGCGCCGAGGCTGTCGATCGCGTAGCTTGCAACGTCAACGTCGAGGTCTTTGTAGTCGGTGGTGCGATAGAAGGCGTTGTAGCCCAGGCTCACACCGTCTGCAGTCCAGTAGGGGTCGGTATAGCCGAAGTTGTATCGGCTCTGGTATTCGCTTCGGGTCAGGCCGATGGAGACACGGTTACCGGTACCGAGGAAGTTGTTTTGGGTGATGGAACCGCCCAGGATCAAACCGGCGCTCTGTGCGAAACCGACGCTGGCGGTAATCGAGCCCGAGGCTTGTTCTTCAACGGCGTAGTTCACGTCGACCTGGTCATCCACACCCGGTACGGCCGGGGTTTCAACGTTGACTTCCTTGAAGAAGCCCAGGCGCTCGAGTCGGGTCTTGG
This sequence comes from Pseudomonas sp. 34 E 7, assembly GCF_900005715.1. NCBI lineage: Bacteria > Pseudomonadati > Pseudomonadota > Gammaproteobacteria > Pseudomonadales > Pseudomonadaceae > Pseudomonas > Pseudomonas sp. 34 E 7. The sequence goes on along the minus strand of NZ_CVTX01000141.1, from coordinate 36,740 downwards.
ACTGGTCGATCAGGTAAGTCGACGCCCAGCCACCTTCCATCTGACGCATTTCACGACGCAGAACTTCGTCCGAGGACTTGGTATTGCCACGGAAGTTGATGCGGTTGACATAGGCACGCTTGCCCGGATCGACGACGAACGTGATGTCCACGGTGTGGTCTTCATCGTTCGGGGTCGGCACGCCGTTGACGTTGGCGAAGGTGTAGCCTTCGTTACCCAGGCGACGGGTGATCAGCTCGGACGTGGTGGTCATCAGCTTGCGCGAGAACACCTGGTCCTTCTGGACCAGCAACAGGGACTTGACCTGGTCTTCAGGTACTTTCAGGTCACCGCTGAGCTTGACGTCACGAACCTTGTACTTCTCGCCTTCGTTGACGTTGACAGTGATGTAGACGTGCTTCTTGTCCGGGGTGATGGACACCTGGGTCGAAGCGATGTCCATATTGATGTAGCCACGGTCCAGGTAGTAGGAGCGCAGGCGTTCCAGGTCGCCGGACAATTTCTCACGGGCGTACTTGTCATCATTCTTGAAGAATGACAACCAGTTGGTGGTCTTCAGTTCGAACAGGCCGATCAGATCTTCATCAGCGAACTTGGTGTTGCCCACCACGTTGATGTGCTGGATGGCCGCCACGGTGCCTTCGTTGATGTTGACCTTCAGGCCTACCCGGTTACGCGGCTGCGGAATCACTTCCGTGTCCACGCTCGCCGAGTAGCGGCCCTGGGCAACGTACTGGCGTTGCAGTTCGTTACGCACACCCTCAAGGGTGGCGCGCTGGAAGATCTCGCCCTCGGCCAGGCCCGACTGCTTCAACCCTTTCATCAGGTCTTCAGTGGAGATGGCCTTGTTGCCCTCGATCGTGATACTCGCAACCGAAGGCCGCTCGACGACGGTGATGACCAGGACATTGCCTTCGCGACCCAGTTGGATATCTTGAAAGAACCCGGTTTTGAACAGCGCACGAGTGGATTCCACCAGGCGACGATCATCAGCCTGTTCCCCGACGTTCAACGGCAAGGCACCAAAGACGCTACCCGCGGAAACCCGCTGGAGGCCGTTGACGCGAATATCGGAGATGGTGAAGGACTCGGCGTGAACTTCGGCGATCATCAATACGGTGAGAACCGCAGTTAGCAGCAGACGTTTCATGAAGTCCTTTCTTATTCCAACTGGCAATAAACAAACTGCCGCAAAATGCGGCAGATTCGCAATTCAGCGAAGCGTTACAGTCGTCCCAGATCGTTGACCAGAGCTAACAACATCACTCCGACCACCAAACTGATACCGATCTGTATCCCCCAACCCTGCACCCGATCCGACAAGGGGCGACCACGCACCCACTCGACCAGATAAAACAGCAGATGCCCCCCATCCAATACAGGAATGGGCAGCAAATTCAGAACTCCAAGGCTGATACTCAGATAAGCCAGGAAATTCAGGAAATCCGCGACACCCGACTGGGCAGAAGCGCCCGCCACTTTAGCAATGGTTATCGGTCCACTCAAGTTTTTTACCGAGAGCTCGCCGAACAACATTTTCTTGAGGGATTCGAGGGTCAGCACGCTCATGGTCCAAGTGCGCCTGGCACCCTCGCCAATCGCGGCCAACGGCCCGAAGCTGACCTCTCTCACCATCGATGGCGGCCAATCGACACCTTTGACCCCGGCACCCAGGTAACCCCCGGCGGCCTTGGCCTCCCCACGAACCGACAAGGTCACAGGGACGTCGATTTGAGCACCTTCACGCTCAACTTTCAGCACAATTTTGGTATCAGGACGTACACGCACCAGGTCGACCACTTGCTGCCAGTCACCCAGTGCCTGGCCATCAAGGGCCAACAGCCGATCGCCGGTTTTAAGGCCTGCGGCCTGGGCCGGACCTTTCGGGTCCAGTTCGGCCAGTACCGGCGGCAGCGCCGGACGCCAGGGACGAATGCCCAGGGATTTGATCGGATCCGGCTCGTCAGCACCTTGCAGCCAACGGTCCAACGCCAGCTCACGCGGGCTTTCGGCGCTGGAGTCCTGCTCGCGCACCACCACATTGACGGTACCGCTTTCACCCAGTCGACGCACCAGCTGCAAATTGACCGCGCCCCAACCGGTGGTGGGCTCGCCATCAATGGAAACAATTTCCTGCCCTGCCACCAGCCCGGCCTTGGCCGCAATACTGCCTGACTCGACCGCGCCGATGACCGGGCGCACCTGCTGGCTGCCCATCATGGCGAGCACCCAGAAAAACACCATCGCCAACAGGAAGTTGGCAATCGGCCCGGCGGCCACGATGGCGATACGCTGACGAACGGTCTTGCGGTTGAAGGATTGGTCCAACTGATCCGCAGGCACTTCGCCTTCTCGCTCGTCGAGCATCTTCACGTAGCCACCCAACGGGATGGCTGCGATCACGAACTCGGTGCCTCGACGATCATGCCAGCGAACCAGCGGCATGCCGAAACCGACGGAAAAGCGCAGTACCTTGACGCCGCAACGACGCGCCACCCAGAAGTGGCCGAATTCGTGGAAGGTAACCAGCACACCCAGAGCAACCAGGGTGCCGACAATCATGTAGAGCGCACTCATCTAATTTCTCCGCATTTCAATCCGATGCCTGAAGGCGCTCACCCGCCCACAGCCTGACGCGCGTTGCGGTCCAGCCATTGCTCGGCCAGGGCCCGGGCCTTGGTATCCGCCTCGAACACGGCTCCCAGATCATTCACAGCCACTACCGGCTCAAGATTCAGGACGTCCTCGATGATACTCGCGATCTGCGGAAAGCGGATGCGCCGTTCGAGAAACGCCGCCACGGCGACTTCATTGGCTGCATTAAGCATGGCTGGCGCGCTGTTACCCGCCTCGGCCGCCTGCCGGGCCAGACGCAGGCATGGAAAGCGCTGCTCGTCCGGTGCTTGAAAATCCAGGCGCGCAATCGCAAACAGGTCCAACGGCGCCACACCGGAGTCAATCCGTTCCGGCCACGCCAGGGCATTGGCGATCGGCGTGCGCATATCGGGGTTACCCAATTGCGCCAGCACCGAGCCGTCCACGTAATCGACCAGGGAATGAATCACACTTTGTGGGTGAATCACCACTTCCACCTGGTCAGGCCGCGCATCGAACAACCAGCACGCCTCGATCAGCTCCAGCCCCTTGTTCATCATGCTTGCCGAATCCACGGAGATTTTGCGCCCCATGGACCAATTGGGATGCGCACACGCCTGGTCCGGCGATACATGCTCCAGTTCATCCAGCGGCGTTTGCCGGAAGGGGCCACCGGAAGCCGTGAGCAAAATCCGGCGCACACCCACCTGGCTCAAGCCACGGGCAAAATCGACGGGCATGCACTGGAAGATCGCGTTGTGCTCGCTGTCGAGGGGCAACAGGACCGCACCGCTCTTGCGCACGGCCTGCATGAAGAGCGCACCGGACATGACCAAGGCTTCTTTATTGGCCAGCAGGATCTTTTTGCCCGCATCGACTGCGGCAAGCGTGGGACGCAAACCCGCTGCCCCGACGATCGCCGCCACCACCGTATCCACCTCGGCATCCGCCGACACCTGGCACAGCCCCTCCTCACCCACCAACACCTGGGTGGCGAGACCGGCAGCGCGCAGATCATCCTGCAGGCCACGCGCGGCAACTGCCTGCGGCACCACCGCAAAACGCGGCGAGTGGCGCACGCACAGCGCCAGCAGCTCGCTCATACGCGTGAAGCCAGTCAGAGCAAACACTTGATAACGATCAGGATGACGGGCGATCACATCCAGGCTGCTCAGCCCGACCGAGCCCGTTGCGCCCAGCACCGTGACCTGTTGCAGGCGGCTCACGAAGCGATCATCCACAGCAACACGGCAAAGATCGGCAATGCAGCGGTGAGACTATCGATACGGTCCAGCACACCACCGTGACCCGGCAGCAGGTTACTGCTGTCCTTGATCCCGGCCTGACGCTTGAACATGCTTTCGGTGAGGTCGCCCACCACCGAAATGAATACGACCACGGCGGTCCCCAGCAAGGCCAGGAAGATCTGCTTCACCGACCAGTCACGCAGCACACCGACCACCAACGCAATCAGCAGCGTAAACGCCAGACCGCCGTATACGCCTTCCCAGCTCTTGCCCGGGCTGACGGCCGGCGCCAGCTTACGCTTGCCAAAAGCACGGCCGGAAAAGTAGGCGCCGATGTCAGCCCCCCAGACCAGCACCATGACGGCCAGGATCAATTCGTTGCCGTTGGGGAAACGCTTGATTTCCACCAGCCCTTGCCAGGCCGGCAGCAGGATCAGCAAACCAATTACCAGCTTGCACGCCACACTGGACCACTGGCCGCTGGTCCGTGGATAGGTGAGCACCAGGAACGTCGCCGTGGCCCACCACAGTACCGCTGCCCCCAGCACCCAGGGCGCGATATCGGGCAGGATGTACATCAGGAACAGCAACAGCGCGACGATGGCGGCGTAGGCCATACGTTGCAATTGGTCGCTGAACCCCGCCAGACGCGCCCACTCCCATGCTCCGAGCATGACGACCAGGCCGATGAACAGCGCAAAACCGGAACCTTCAAGCAGGAAAAAACCGCACAAGGCAATCGGCAGCAGGATCAGTGCCGTGATGATTCGTTGTTTAAGCATTTAAACCCGGGCTCCAGCTTCGATCTGCTCGCTCGTTTTACCGAAGCGACGCTGACGGGAAGCGAAATCGGCCAGCGCATTGCGCATGGCATCGTGTTTGAAGTCCGGCCAGAACAGGTCGGAGAAGTACAGCTCGGTATAGGCCAGCTGCCACAGCAGGAAATTGCTGATGCGGTGCTCACCACCGGTACGAATGCACAAGTCCGGCAACGGCAGGTCGCCGGTTACCAGGCAGGTCTGCAACAGTTCGGGCGTAATGTCGTCGGGCCGCAGATGACCGGCCTGCACTTCGCGGGCCAGTCGCTGCGCAGCCTGGGCAATGTCCCACTGGCCGCCGTAATTGGCTGCGATCTGCAGCACAAAACGGTTGCTGCCGGCAGTGATGGCCTCGGCTTCACGCATGGCCGCCTGCAACTCCGGGTGGAAGCGGGAGCGGTCACCAATGATACGCAGGCTGATGTTGTTGTCATTGAGGCGCTTGGCCTCGCGACGCAGCGCCTTGAAGAACAGGTCCATCAAGGCGCTGACCTCTTCGGCGGGCCGTTGCCAGTTCTCACTGGAAAAGGCAAACAGCGTCAGCACTTCAACCTTGGCTTCGGCACACACTTCGATGACAGCGCGCACCGCATCGACACCCGCTTTATGCCCGGCAACACCCGGCATAAAGCGTTTTTTCGCCCAGCGATTATTCCCATCCATGATGATCGCGACATGGCGCGGCACCACAGAGGGCACAGTCTGCTTGGTCTTTTCCATGAAGGCGTCCTGACCCCTTATACGGCCATCAGGTCCTTTTCTTTTTCCTCGGTGGCCTTGGTGATCTGGGCCTCCGCATCCTTGGTCAGCTTATCGATATCGGCGACGGCGCGACGCTCTTCGTCTTCGCTGATTTCCTTGTCCTTGACCAGCTTCTTGAGATCACCCAAGGCATCGCGACGGATATTGCGCACGGCCACGCGCGCATCTTCAGCCGCGCTGCGCGCCTGCTTGGTGAAGCCCTTGCGGGTTTCTTCGGTCAGGGCAGGCATGGAAATCAGCAGCAACTCGCCCAGGTTGGTCGGGTTGAGGTTCAGGCCGGCGCTCTGGATGGCTTTGTCGACAGCACCGAGCATGTTGCGCTCGAAGGCCACGACTTGCAGGGTGCGCGAGTCTTTTACGGTGATGTTGGCCACCTGGGTGATGGACGTGTCCGTGCCGTAGTACGGCACCATCACGCTGCCCAGGATGCTCGGGTGCGCCTTGCCGGTACGAATCTGGCCGAACGCATGGTTCAGAGACTCCAGGGATTTGTGCATACGCTCTTGAGCGTCTTTCTTGATTTCGTTGATCATTGTTGGCCTTCCTCGATCAGAGTCCCTTCCGCGCCGCCGTGTACGATATTCAGCAGGGCGCCGGGCTTGTTCATGTTAAATACGCGCAGCGGCATCTTGTGGTCGCGGCACAGGCAGATAGCCGTCAGGTCCATCACACCCAGCTTGCGATCCAGCACTTCATCGTAGGTCAGATGATCGAACTTCTCGGCATGCGGGTCTTTGAATGGATCTGCAGTGTATACGCCATCGACCTTGGTCGCCTTCAGCACCACGTCGGCGTCGATTTCGATAGCGCGCAGGCACGCGGCCGAATCGGTGGTAAAGAACGGGTTGCCGGTGCCTGCGGCAAAAATCACCACTTCCTTGGCGTTCAGGTGGCGCATGGCTTTGCGGCGATCGTAGTGATCGGTCACGCCGACCATGGAAATCGCCGACATCACGATGGCCGAGATGTTGGCGCGCTCCAGGGCGTCGCGCATGGCCAGGGCGTTCATCACAGTGGCCAGCATGCCCATGTGGTCGCCGGTGACCCGATCCATGCCGGCAGCACTCAGCGCCGCACCGCGGAACAGGTTGCCACCGCCGATCACCAGGCCCACCTGAACACCGATACCGACCAATTGGCCGACTTCGAGCGCCATGCGGTCAAGCACCTTGGGGTCGATCCCGAACTCTTCCGAGCCCATCAGGGCCTCGCCGCTGAGCTTGAGTAGAATGCGTTTATAGCGAGCCTGATAACCACTGCCCTGCTGAGCCATTGCGAATCTCTCCTGCGGCGTATGTTCTAAAAAATTCTTGGCGAGCCGTTTACGGCTTGCGTTCACTCTAGCTGGACGCTATCACAGCGCCATCGGAACACGGCTTTGTAAGCCAGTTCCGAGGGGAAGCCAAATAAAATTAGCGTTCCCATTTGAAAAGAGGCTGCGCGCGTGAGCGGGCAGCCTCTTTCGGGCGACAGTTGAAAACTGTCTTATTGCTTGGCGGCAGCCAGCTGGGCAGCAACTTCTTCAGCGAAGTTGTCGACCGGCTTCTCGATGCCGTCGCCTACTTTGAAGTAGGTGAAGGAAACGATTTCAGCACCGGCTTTCTTGGCCAGTTCGCCCACCTTGATTTCAGGGTTCTTGACGAACGCCTGCTCAACCAGGCTTGCTTCAGCCAGGAACTTGCTGATACGGCCCTTGACCATATTTTCAACAATGTTTTCCGGCTTGCCTTTGATTTTTTCTTCGTTCAGCTGCAGGAACACAGCTTTTTCACGCTCGATCGCTTCGGCAGACACTTCCGAAGGCAGCAGGAACTCAGGGTTGCTCGCGGCAACGTGCATGGCGATGTCTTTAGCCAGCTCAACGTCGCCGCCTTTCAGAACAACCGCTACACCGATTTTGTTGCCGTGCAGGTAACCACCAACAACATCACCTTCCACACGGGTCAGGCGACGGATGTTGACGTTTTCGCCAACCTTGCCGACCAGTACCAGGCGTGCAGCTTCCTGAGCTTCGATCAGAGGAGCGACGTCAGTCAGCTTGTCGGCGAACGCTTTATCAACGCTGGCAGCAACAAATGCCTTGAAGTCGTCCTGCAGAGCCAGGAAGTCGGTCTGCGAGTTCACTTCCAGCAGAACGGCGGATTTGCCGTCTTCTTTCAGAGCGATAGCGCCTTCAGCAGCTACGTTGCCTGCTTTCTTGGCAGCCTTGATCGCGCCGGAAGCACGCATGTCATCAATGGCTTTTTCAATGTCGCCGTCAGCCTTTTCCAGGGCTTTCTTGCAATCCATCATGCCTTCGCCGGTACGCTCACGCAGTTCTTTAACCAACGCTGCAGTAATTGCTGCCATTTTCAAATTCCTCTTGGATAGGTTTTCAACCATTCCACCCGATCGAACGGGGGATCAATTCTTCCCGAACCACCGTTGTAGGCCGCTGCACGTTACAGTTGCCATGTTGCGCTGCCACAAGTGGGCGCCGACAAACGGTTTTCGAGGTGGCAAAAAGGGGGCCAAGCCCCCTTTTTGCTTACTGAGTCAACGCCAGGGCGTCAGTTACTCAGCGGCAGCTACCGGAGCTTCTTCAACGAACTGCTCGGTACCACCAGCAACGTGGTTGCGACCACGGATTACAGCGTCAGCCATCGAACCCATGTACAGCTGGATAGCGCGGATTGCGTCATCGTTGCCTGGGATGATGTAGTCAACGCCTTCCGGGCTGCTGTTGGTATCGACTACGCCGATAACCGGGATGCCCAGCTTGTTGGCTTCGGTGATCGCGATGCGCTCGTGATCAACGTCGATAACGAACAGTGCGTCAGGCAGACCGCCCATGTCCTTGATACCACCCAGGGAACGATCGAGCTTTTCCAGGTCGCGAGTGCGCATCAGCGCCTCTTTCTTGGTCAGCTTGGCGAAAGTACCGTCTTCGGCTTGCACTTCAAGGTCACGCAGACGCTTGATGGAAGCACGGATGGTTTTGAAGTTGGTCAGCATGCCGCCCAACCAGCGGTGATCGACGTACGGCGAACCGCAACGTGCTGCTTCTTCAGCAACGATCTTGCCAGCGGAACGCTTGGTGCCGACGAACAGAATCTTGTTTTTGCCCTGAGCCAGGCGCTCTACGAAGGTCAGCGCTTCGTTGAACATTGGCAGGGTTTTTTCAAGGTTGATAATGTGGATCTTGTTACGTGCGCCGAAAATGTACTTACCCATTTTCGGGTTCCAGTAACGGGTCTGGTGACCGAAGTGCACACCGGCCTTCAGCATATCGCGCATGTTGACTTGGGACATGATAGTTCCTTAATAAGTCGGGTTTGGCCTCCACGTATCCCAATGACCAACCAGCGGCTTCAAGGCCTCCGGCACCCAGGTCATCGTGTCGACACGTGTGTGGATTTAAGCTCTGCGGGGTATCCCCGGAAAGCGGCGCATTTTATACCACAGCATCGACAAAAACGGAACACGCATTCACGTTTGCCGCGCGACGCGCTCACGTAACCCCTTGAATAGAGCCGACCTACCCCTACCTTATAGAGAGAAGCGATCATCAGAGGCTCATGATTTGACGCCATCGTCTGCTAGAATCGCGTTTTTTGTGGCTTGTGCGAATTCCGCAACCTTTTGTCGCACGCCCGTCAACCGAATTGATTTCAGCGTATTGCGCTAGAGAGAGCCTGTATGACCGTGAGTTTGAAAACCGCCGAAGACATCGCCGGCATGCGCATTGCCGGAAAACTGGCTGCCGACGTGCTGGAAATGATCGCCGAGCACGTCAAGCCCGGCGTCACCACCGAGACACTGAACCAGATCTGCCACGACTATATAGTCAACGTGCAAGGCGCCATCCCTGCGCCGCTGAACTACAAGGGCTTCCCCAAGTCGATCTGCACCTCGGTCAACCACGTGGTCTGCCACGGGATTCCGGGTGACAAGCCGCTGAAGGATGGCGACACCCTGAACATCGACGTCACCGTGATCAAGGACCGTTACTTCGGCGACACCAGCCGCATGTTCCATGTCGGCACCGTGGCGCCGTGGGCCGAGCGCCTGTCCCAGGTGACCCAGGAATGCATGTACAAGGCCATCGAGATCGTCAAGCCTGGCTGCCGCCTGGGCGATATCGGCGAAGTGATCCAGAAGCACGCCGAAAAGAACGGTTTCTCGGTGGTACGCGAATTCTGCGGCCACGGCATCGGCACTGTGTTCCACGAAGAACCGCAGATCCTGCACTACGGCCGCGCCGGCACAGGCATGGAACTCAAGGCGGGCATGACCTTCACCATCGAGCCGATGATCAACCAGGGCAAGGCCGATACCAAGGTGCTGGGCGACGGCTGGACCGCCATCACCAAGGACCGCAAGCTCTCGGCGCAGTGGGAACACACCCTGCTGGTCACCGAGACCGGCTACGAGATCTTTACCCTGCGCGCCGACGACACGATTCCACGCGTATCGGCGTAAAGGCCGGGCAGGTTTTCCCAACGGTGTAATGACTGACTGACAGATAGAAAGGAAAGCCGATCGATGCCCCAGGTGGATCCAGAACTCTTCGACCGTGGCCAGTTCCAGGCCGAACTGGCGTTGAAGGCAAGCCCCATCGCTGCGTTCAAGAAGGCGATCCGCCAGGCGCGCGACGTGCTCGATGCGCGCTTTCGCAGTGGCCGCGACATTCGCCGGCTGATCGAGGACCGTGCCTGGTTCGTCGATAATATCCTGCAAAAAGCCTGGGAACAGTTCGACTGGAGCACCGAGGCGGATATCGCCCTGGTGGCGGTCGGCGGCTACGGGCGCGGCGAGCTGCACCCCTACTCCGACATCGACCTGCTGATCCTGCTGGACAGCGCCGACCATGAGTTGTTTCGCGATTCCATCGAGCGTTTTCTGACCCTGTTGTGGGACATCGGCCTGGAAGTCGGCCAGAGCGTGCGCTCGGTCGAAGAGTGCGCCGAAGAGGCCCGCGCCGACTTGACGGTTGTCACCAACCTGATGGAAAGCCGCACCATCTGTGGCCCCGAGCGCCTGCGCCAGCGCATGCTCGAAGTCACCAGCACCGCGCACATGTGGCCAAGCAAGGAGTTTTTCCTGGCCAAGCGCGCCGAGCAAAAGGCACGGCACCACAAATATAACGATACCGAATACAACCTGGAACCCAACGTCAAGGGTTCGCCGGGCGGGCTGCGCGATATCCAGACGATTTTGTGGGTGGCCCGTCGTCAGTACGGCACCCTGAACCTGCGCGCCCTGGCCGGCGAGGGTTTTCTGGTGGAGAGCGAAAACACCCTGCTGGCCTCGTCCCAGGAGTTCCTGTGGAAGGTGCGCTACGCCCTGCACATGCTTGCCGGGCGCTCCGAGGACCGCCTGCTGTTCGACCATCAGCGCTCCATCGCCACCCTGCTGGGTTTTGAAGGCGAAGATGCGAAGACCAGCATCGAAAGCTTCATGCAGCAGTATTACCGGGTGGTGATGAGCATCGCCCAGCTCAGCGACCTGATCATCCAGCACTTCGAAGAAGTGATCCTGGCGCCCGAAGACGAAGCGCCGCCGCAGCCGATCAACGCACGCTTCCAGCTGCATGATGGCTATATCGAGGCGCGCAACGACAACGTGTTCCGCCGCACGCCGTTCGCCATGCTGGAAATCTTCGTGTTGATGGCCCAGCAGCCGGAAATCAAAGGCGTGCGCGCCGACACCATCCGCCTGCTGCGGGAAAACCGTCATCTGATCGACGACGCGTTTCGTCACGACATCCGCAACACCAGCCTGTTTATCGAACTGTTCAAGTGCAAGATCGGCATCCACCGCAACCTGCGGCGGATGAACCGCTACGGCATCCTCGGGCGCTACCTGCCGGAGTTCGGCTTTATCGTCGGGCAGATGCAGCATGACCTGTTCCACATCTACACCGTGGACGCGCACACCCTGAACCTGATCAAGCATTTGCGTAAGTTGCAGTACACCCAAGTGTCAGAGAAATTCCCGCTGGCCAGCAAGCTCATGGCCAAGCTGCCCAAGCCGGAACTGATTTACCTGGCCGGCCTCTACCACGACATCGGCAAGGGTCGACATGGCGATCACTCGGAGATCGGCGCGGTCGATGCCGAAGCGTTCTGCCAGCGCCACCAGTTGCCGGTGTGGGACAGCCGCCTGATCGTCTGGCTGGTGCAGAACCACCTGGTCATGTCGACCACGGCCCAGCGCAAGGACTTGTCCGACCCGCAAGTCATCCACGACTTCGCGCAGATCGTGGGCGATGAGACCCACCTCGACTACCTCTACGTGCTGACCGTTTCCGACATCAACGCCACCAACCCCACGCTCTGGAATTCCTGGCGCGCCAGCCTGTTGCGCCAGCTCTATACCGAGACCAAGCGCGCCCTGCGCCGCGGCCTGGAAAACCCGGTGGACCGCGAAGAGCAGATCCGCCGCACCCAAAGCGCGGCGCTGGATATCCTGGTGCGCGGCGGCAACGACCCGGATGACGTCGAACAACTATGGTCGCAACTGGGTGACGATTACTTCCTGCGCCACACCGCCGGCGACGTCGCCTGGCACACCGACGCCATCCTTCAGCAGCCGGCCGACGGTGGCCCACTGGTACTGATCAAGGAAACCACCCAGCGCGAATTCGAAGGCGGCACGCAGATCTTCATCTACGCGCCGGACCAGCACGACTTCTTCGCCGTGACCGTGGCGGCCATGGACCAGCTCAACCTGAACATTCACGACGCCCGGGTGATCACCTCCAGCAGCCAGTTCACCCTCGACACCTATATTGTGCTCGACACCGATGGCGACTCGATTGGCGATAACCCGCTGCGCGTGAAGAAGATCCGCGAAGGCCTGACCGAAGCCCTGCGCAACCCGGATGATTATCCAACCATCATCCAGCGCCGCGTACCGCGCCAGCTCAAGCACTTTGCCTTTGCACCCCAGGTGACTATTTCCAACGACGCCCAGCGCCCGGTCACTTTGCTGGAGCTCAGCGCGCCGGATCGCCCGGGCCTGCTGGCACGGATTGGCGGGATTTTCCTGGAGTTCGACCTGTCGCTGCAAAACGCCAAGATCGCGACCCTCGGCGAGCGCGTGGAAGACGTGTTCTTCATCACCGACGCCGATAACCAGCCGCTGTCCGACCCTGAGCTGTGCCGCCGCTTGCAGGAAGCGATCGTGGAGCAATTGAGCGTGACCCAGGAACCCGGCGTCGAGCTGACACGCTTGACCCTATGAACATCGGCTCTGTGGGAGGGGGCTTGCTCCCGATAGCAGTGGATCAGATAACAATCAGCTGACTGACACACCGCAATCGGGAGCAAGCCCCCTCCCACATTTAATTTTCGCCGGCAACTGAATTTGACGAGACTTTCGATGAACAACGCCCTGAACCAGCTGCAGCCCTACCCGTTCGAGAAACTGCGCGCACTGCTCGGCAGCGTCAAACCAAACCCGGACAAACGCCCGATTGCGCTGTCCATCGGCGAGCCCAAGCACAAATCCCCGACGTTTGTCGCCGAGGCGCTGAGCAACAACCTCGATCAGATGGCCGTGTACCCGACCACACTGGGTATCCCCGCACTGCGCGAAGCGATTGGGGCCTGGTGCGAGCGCCGCTTCAACGTCCCGCACGGCTGGCTGGACCCGGCGCGCAACATCCTGCCGGTCAACGGTACGCGAGAGGCGTTGTTTGCGTTCACCCAGACCGTGGTCAATCGCGGTGACGACGCGCTGGTGGTGAGCCCGAACCCGTTCTACCAGATCTACGAAGGCGCCGCGTTCCTCGCCGGGGCCAAGCCGCATTACCTGGCGTGCGTGGACACCAATGGTTTCAACCCGGACTTCGATGCCGTGTCACCGGACATCTGGAAACGTTGCCAGATCCTGTTCCTGTGCTCTCCAGGCAACCCGACCGGTGCGCTGATTCCGGTGGACACCCTGAAAAAGCTGATCGCCCTGGCCGACGAGCACGACTTCGTGATTGCCGCCGACGAATGCTACAGCGAGCTGTACTTCGACGAACAAACCCCGCCGCCGGGCCTGCTCAGCGCCTGCGTCGAACTGGGTCGCCAGGACTTCAAGCGTTGCGTGGTGTTCCACAGCCTGTCCAAGCGTTCCAACCTGCCGGGCCTGCGCTCCGGGTTTGTGGCTGGCGACGCGGATATCCTCAAGGCCTTCCTGCTGTACCGCACCTACCACGGCTGCGCGATGCCGGTGCAAACCCAACTGGCCAGCATCGCCGCCTGGCAGGACGAGGCCCACGTACTGGCCAACCGTGACCTGTACCGCGAAAAATTCGACGCCGTGCTGGCGATCCTCAAGCCGGTGCTGGATGTGCGAAGCCCGGACGGCGGCTTTTATTTGTGGCCGAATGTGAAAGGCGACGATGCAGCGTTTTGCCGTGATTTGTTCGTGGAAGAACACGTCACGGTGGTACCGGGTTCTTATCTGTCTCGCGAAGTGAACGGTTTCAACCCCGGTGCCGGCCGTGTGCGCCTGGCCCTGGTTGCGCCATTGGCCGAATGCGTCGAAGCGGCTGAGCGGATTAGGGACTTCATTCAACGTCGATCCTGAACCCAGCCCGCGTTTGTCTCAGATAAACGCGGGCTTACATATTCAGACTGTACGTTAGGAACGTTCTTGCGACGTGGATGAATAAGCCAATACATTCGTCCACGCTCATCGCAGGAAAGATCGCATGATAAACCCCACCTCCCCGCCCGCTTTCCTACACAACCCAACCACCCCATCCATCGAAGATGACGCGGGCAGCACAGCCCGCCTTTCCAGAAACCGACGAAATATTGGTGAGCCCGCCAAATACTGGCCCCAAAACAGCACGATAAAAATCGCCATGTACGACTACGATATGGACGATGAATATGTATTGGCCGTCAAAAAAGCCGCCAGCGAATGGCTGCCCCATATCAATCTGAAGTTCGAGTTCGTAGCTGGAGAAGAGGGCAATGTTCGTATCACACAAAATGTGAACAACAACTCCGAAGGCAGCTCAGCCATAGGCACGGACGCACTCGACAGATCTCCAGCGCACCCCACCATGGCGCTCCCACGGGACCATAGGCATCCCAGATTCGCTTACATAGTGAGGCACGAGTTCGGCCATATGCTTGGCGCTCATCATGCTCATCAACACCCCGACGCCAACATTCCATGGGATATGGAGAAGGTCAATCGTATGGTCGGACTCAGCCAGCAAGAGGTAGAACGCAACTTGCTTCCCTTGCCTCGGTCCAGCAAATACGACTTCACGACCTACGATGGCGACTCGGTCATGCACTATGAAATCAATCCCGCCCTCACCCATGGAGGCTGGGGCCAATCCGAAAGCTGGACGCTGAGCGACGAAGACATAGCCTGGGCCAAAAAGGCCTACCCAAAAACGACGCCTGCTATTTCTTGAGCCCAAGGTTCGCCTCACTCATCCATCAGCCGCGTCTTGATCTAAGCGCATGGGTCGCCGCTCCCACAACGTGGGGCGGTCATGGCTGATGTATCTTGCAACCCATAAATGGGAACAAAGCTTCTTAAATGTTCCACCCACGCTCATCTGGTACACACACTCAGGTGAACGACATGCCCCTCACGATTCCAGCCAACCCTGCCCCTGCGCACGTCATGAGCGCACCTCTGAGTAGAAGTAAACGCGGCGTCGCCATGCCGGACAAACTATGGCCTCAACATTCGGTGCTGACCATCTCGCGACTGAACATGACGCAGGAACAAAAGGATCTGGTAAAGCACAACATCAACAAATGGGCCCCGCACACCAATCTCTACTTCAAGTTCATTGACAGTCCCGACGGCGATATACGCATCACGGTAGACAATGACACCGGCCCTGGATGGTCAAAAGTGGGTACCGACGCCAAGAAGGTTCCATTGTCCAGGCCCACCATGGGCATCAGCTTCACACGGTCTGACGCTAGTATTGCCGCCACAATCCAGCATGAATTCGGCCATGCCCTGGGCCTCAAACATGAGCATCAGCACCCTGACCGGACATTGGACTTAAACAGGGAGAACATCTACGACGAATACGAAAAACGGGGGCGATTCAGCTATGAGGCCGATAACGATATCGTCAGGACTTTTTCACGTCACCAGGTACAGGCCTCTGCAAACTATGATGACAAATCCATCATGCACTATGGCTTTTCTGCTTCAAGACTCAACAGTGGCCCCCCCATCCCGCGTAACTTCAAATTGTCTGAAGACGATAAAACGTTCATCCAGTCGCTTTATCCAGAAGATAAAACCTTCGTGGGCAAACTGCTCAATTCAAGCATCCTGGCAATGATCAGCCCCACCACTACTTGACACTTCCCAAGTTCGCTTCGCTCATGTCCAGGTCCGCCAATACTTCGCGCAGTACATCGTCGCCAATCTGGTGCTGGCGACTCAAACGGTAGAGCTCCAGGCGCTGCGCGCGTAGTGCCTTGAGCCTCAGCCTGCGCTCCAACTGATCCATTTGCAGCGCCAATGCCTGAGCCTCGGCCGAGTCATTGAATACGTCCAACTGATGACGATACTCCGCCATCAGTCGAGCCTTGAGCTCGGTGGCCAATGCCGCTTGAGCGGCGTCCGGCGTTTCGGCTTCGGCGGGTTCTTCGACCTCCAGCGCATGGATCGCCGCCACGGCGGTCTTTTTCCAGGCCTCGCGCACTTCGTTATGGCGCCTCTCATCCGGACCTTTCTCGACACCCCGCAGCAGCAATGGCAGGGCGATACAGGCCGCGACCAGGGACAACAGGATGACCCCGGCAGCGATAAAGATCAGCAGGTCACGCTCGGGGAAATTCTGGCCCGGTGCCAGCAGCAAGGGCACCGACATCACACCCGCCAACGTCACCGCACCGCGGACACCGCCAACGGTCAACAACCAGCAGGAACGGGCGGTCGGTACCAGGGTCAGCGCACTTTTGCCGCGCAGCCTGCGCAGCAGACCCGACAGCCGCCAGATGCTCTGCACCCAGATAAAGCGCAATACCACCAGCACCAAGAAGATCGCCATCACTTCCAGGCAGCGATACATCAAGGTGGGCCACAGCGTGGTTTCATGGCTGACTACCGCCTTGATGATGTCCGGCAGTTGCAGGCCGAGCAGCAAAAAGATCAAGCCGTTGAAGGCAAACTCCAGCAGCGACCACACGCTGCGGTTGAGCAGGCGCGTGCTGGTCTGGCGCGGCAACAGGTCGAGCCAGCTTTGCATCATGCCCGCCGCCACCGCCGAGAGAATGCCCGACGCGCCCAGGCGCTCGGCCAGTACGTAGGCAGCAAAGGGCAGCAACAACATGAACACCACATGGGTTGCCGGGTCATCCCAGCCCCGCGCAATCATCCAGGCGCGCAGGCGGCCAACCAGCCAGCTCAACGCCACCCCGATCGCCAGCCCGCCGACAGCCACCAACACAAAAGTCAGGCTGGCATCGGCCAGCGAAAACACACCGGTCAACGCCGCCGCCAGGGCAAATTTGAAGGTCACCAGGCCCGATGCGTCATTCATCAACGCTTCGCCCTGAAGCATATGCATCAACGGCTTGGGCAAACGATTCTGCGAAATGGCTGACACCGCCACCGCGTCCGTAGGCGACAGCACCGCTGCCAGGGCGAAGGCCACGGGCAAGGGAATCGAGGGCAGCAACCAATGGATGAAGTAGCCGGCACCGACCACGGTGAACAGCACCAACCCCACCGCCAATGTGAGGATCGGCCCGCGCAAGCGCCACAATTCACGCTTGGGCATGCGCCAGCCATCGGAAAACAGCAACGGCGGCAGGAACAGGAACAGAAACAGCTCCGGGTCCAGCGCCACGTGCAGGCCCAGCGTAGGCCAGGCCAGCAGGGCTCCGGCGGCAATCTGCAGCAACGGTAACGGCAGTGGGATAATGCGTCCGACCAGGCGCGAAACGCTGACCAGCATCAGCAGGATAAGAACGGTGTAGGCGGTTTGCATAACGCGGGGTTCCCGGACAATCGACTTGCAATGACACACATCAGGCAACAACTGGCCGTCGAAGTGCCTTATTACTCCGCTATGTTACCCGCCTATACCGCGCACTGGCGTTTACACAAACGTCGCATCCTGCTGACGAGCGGAGCCGAAACGCGCCGGGCGTGGCATAATCCGCGATCTTCCATTTTTCATTCGTCCAGAGGAGGGCAATTCCTTGACTGCTTCAAGCAAAACCTTGCACCTTTTCGGCATCAAAGCCTGCGACACCATGAAAAAGGCGCGCACCTGGCTCGATGAGCATGCGGTGACCTATGAGTTCCATGACTACAAAACGGCCGGTATCGACCGCGAACACTTGACCCAATGGTGCAACGAGCACGGTTGGCAGGTGATTTTGAACCGTGCAGGCACCACCTTTCGCAAACTCGAAGACGAACGCAAAGCCGATCTCGATCAGTCGAAAGCCATTGAGTTGATGCTCGCACAACCCTCGATGATCAAGCGCCCGGTGCTCGATCTCGGTGACAGAACCCTGATTGGCTTCAAGCCAGATAGTTATTCGGCGGCCCTCAAGTAGGCCAGCCTTCCATTTTTGTAGAGGTAACAGCATGTCCCATTCCCTGTTCAGCCTGGGCTTCGGCGTCGGCACTCAGAACCGCCAAGGTGCTTGGCTGGAAGTGTTTTACGCACAGCCCCTGCTCAACCCGTCGGCTGAAATCGTCGCGGCCATCGCGCCGATCCTGGGTTACACCGAAGGCAATCAAGCGATCACGTTCACCATCAGCCAGGCGCTGCAATTGGCTGATGCGCTCAAAAATGTCGATGCGACCCAAGCCGCGCTGCTCAATCGGCTCGCCGAGAGCCACACCCCGCTGGTCGCGACGCTGCTGGCTGAAGACGCCGCACTGACCTCCACGCCTGAGGCTTACCTCAAGCTGCACCTGCTGTCCCATCGCCTGGTCAAGCCTCACGGCTTGAGCCTGGCCGGTGTGTTCCCGCAGCTGCCGAACGTGGCGTGGACCAGCCAGGGCGCCATCGACATCGCTGAACTGGCCGAACGCCAGCTGGAAGCGCGCCTGCGGGGCGAGCTGCTGGAAGTGTTCTCGGTGGACAAGTTCCCGAAAATGACCGACTACGTGGTGCCGAGCGGTGTGCGTATCGCTGACGCAGCCCGCCTGCGCCTGGGCGCCTACGTCGGCGAAGGCACCACCGTGATGCACGAAGGCTTCGTCAACTTCAACGCCGGCACCGAAGGCCCGGGCATGATCGAAGGCCGTGTATCGGCGGGTGTGTTCGTCGGCAAGGGTTCCGACCTGGGCGGCGGCTGCTCCACCATGGGCACCCTGTCGGGTGGCGGCAACATCGTGATCAAGGTCGGCGAAGGCTGCCTGATCGGCGCCAATGCCGGTATCGGTATCCCGTTGGGCGACCGCAACACCGTGGAGTCCGGCCTGTATGTGACCGCCGGGACCAAAGTGGCGTTGCTGGACGAGAACAACCAACTGGTCAAAGTGGTCAAGGCGCGTGAACTGGCCGGCCAGCCGGACCTGCTGTTCCGCCGCAACTCCGAGACCGGTGCCGTGGAGTGCAAAACCCACAAATCGGCCATCGAACTGAACGAAGCGCTGCACGCTCACAACTAAGCAGCCACTCGATGCCCCCTGGCGGGTCGCACCTTTGGTTGCGGCTCGCTTATACGAGTTTTGAACATCATGCTTGTGCCCTCCCCCTGGCGCGCTGACTTTCCAGCCATCGCCACCCTGCAACGGCAAGACCAGACCTACCTGGACAGCGCCGCTACCACGCAGAAACCTCAAGCCCTGTTGGACGCGATCAGCCATTACTACGCCAATGGCGCCGCCAATGTGCACCGTGCCCAGCATTTGCCGGGGGCCCATGCGACCCAGGCGTTTGAGGACAGTCGCAGCAAGGTGGCGCAGTGGTTGAATGCGGGCGACAGCGGGCAGGTGGTGTTTACCCACGGCGCAACCTCTGCGCTGAACCTCCTGGCCTATGGCCTGGAGCATTTATTCAATGCGGGCGATGAGATTGCTATCAGCGCCCTGGAACACCACGCCAACCTGCTGCCCTGGCAGCAACTGGCAAAACGTCGCGCGCTCACGCTGGTGGTATTGCCCCTGGACGATGACGGCGTGATTGACCTTGAAGCCGCCGCCACCTTGATCGGCCCGCGCACGCGGTTGCTGGCAGTGAGCCAGTTGTCCAACGTGCTCGGCGCGTGGCAGCCGCTGGAAGCCTTATCAAAAATGGCTAAGACGCACGGCGCCCTTACTGTGGTGGATGGCGCGCAAGGCATCGTCCATGGTCGCCACGACGTGCAGGCCCTGGGCTGCGACTTCTATGTATTTTCCAGTCACAAACTCTACGGCCCAGACGGTGTCGGCGTGCTATACGGTCGCCACGAAGCCCTGCATCACCTGCGCCACTGGCAGTTCGGCGGCGAGATGGTGCAACAGGCGGACTACCACAGCGCCAGCTTCCGCCCTGCCCCACTGGGGTTTGAAGCCGGCACGCCGCCGATTGCCGGCGTGATCGGCCTGGGGGCGACGCTGGATTACCTGGCTTCGCTGGATCAACAGGCGGTGGTCAGCCACGAAGCGGCGCTGCACGACTATTTATTGCGCGGCTTGAAAGCGCGCAATGGCGTGCGCGTATTGGGTACGCCGCAAGTGGCACTGGCCAGCTTTGTGGTCGAGGGCGTGCACAACGCCGACCTTGCGCACCTGCTGACCGAGCAGGGGATTGCCGTGCGTGCCGGTCATCATTGTGCGATGCCGTTGCTCAAGACATTGCAGCTATCGGGCGCGATTCGTGTGTCTCTCGCGCTGTACAACGATTCCGATGATCTGGAGCGCTTCTTTGAAGCGCTGGACCAGGCGCTGGACATGCTGCGATGAGCTTGCCAACCGACGCAACGGCAGCACTGGAGGCGTTCCAGGCCGTAGGCGGCTGGGAGCAACGTGCGCGCCTGTTGATGCAATGGGGCGAGCAACTGCCGGCGCTGGCGGACGCAGACAAGGTCGACGCCAACCTGGTACACGGCTGCGAAAGCCTGGTGTGGCTGGTGGGCCACTTGCAGGACGGCCATTGGCAGTTTGCCGCCAGCAGCGATGCGCGGATGATTCGTGGGTTGGTGGCGTTGCTGCTGGCCCGGGTCAACGGCTTGTCGACTGATCAATTGCAAGCGGTTGACCTGCCTGACTGGTTCAATCAACTGGGCTTGTCGCGCCAGTTATCGCCGTCGCGCAGCAATGGCTTGAATGCGGTCTTGCAGCGGATGCGCGAATTAAGCCGTACACAATACTAAATGTGGGAGGGGGCTTGCCCCCGATAGCTGAGTGCCAGTCACTGGATAAGTTGACTGACCCACTGCTATCGGGGGCAAGCCCCCTCCCACATTTTGATGTGTGCAAGGTAGTGAGGTCTAGGCGGGCTTGATGCGCTCCGACGGTCTGCGCACCCCGGCCACAATCTTGTCCACCGCCTTGGTCGCCGCCACCATGCCGAACGTCGCGGTGACCATCATCACCGCGCCAAACCCTCCCGCGCAGTCAAGCTTGACCCCATCGCCGACAAAACTCTTCTGCAAACAAATGCTGCCGTCCGGCTTGGGATAGCGCAGCTGCTCGGTGGAAAACACGCACGGCACGCTGTAGTGGCGGGTCACCGTGCGTGAGAAACCGTAGTCACGGCGCAGGGTGGAGCGCACTTTCGAGGCCAGAGGGTCGTTGAAGGTGCGGTTGAGGTCGCACACCTGGATCAGCGTCGGATCGATCTGCCCGCCGGCGCCACCCGTGGTGATGATCTGGATCTTGCGGCGCTTGCACCAGGCAATCAGTGCCGCCTTGGCGTTGACCGCGTCGATGCAGTCGATCACGCAATCGATGTCTGGCGTGATGTATTCGGCCATGGTGTCACGTGTGACGAAGTCCGCCACCGCATGCACCGTGCACGCCGGGTTGATGCCGCGCAGGCGTTCGGCCATTACTTCAACCTTGGGTTTGCCCACAGTGCTGTCCAGTGCATGCAACTGGCGGTTGCTGTTGCTGACGCAGACGTCGTCCAAGTCAAACAGCGAAATCTCACCCACCCCACAACGGGCCATGGCTTCCGCCGCCCACGAGCCCACGCCGCCGACACCGACGATCGCCACATGGGCCGCTTTCAAGCGTTCCAGGCCTTCAATGCCATACAAGCGGGCGACGCCTGCAAACCGCGGATCTTCTGTGCTCATGACCATTACCCTAAAAACCGGCGCGCATTATGGGCTACGCAGCGACAAGTTTTAAGCCATCAGCTACAAGTTAAGAACTTAGATGCACTTTCGCTGCCCAATGTCCGGTTTTTCTCGGCTTGCTGTACGCTCAGGGAAAGGCCAGTGTAGGATGCGCGCCGGTTGGCGTAGGCCGACACCTCTTTTCGTTCCACACCCTTTGGAACCCGACATAACCATGGCATCGCGTAAATTTGGACTCAACCTGGTGGTGGTGCTGGCAATTGCCGCGCTGTTCACCGGTTTCTGGGCGCTGATCAACCGCCCGGTCACCGCTCCCAACTGGCCCGAGCAGATCTCGGGGTTTTCCTATTCGCCGTTTCAACAAGGCCAATACCCGCAGAAAGACCAGTACCCCACTGACGAGCAGATGCGTCAGGACCTTGCGATCATGAGCAAGCTGACGGACAACATCCGTACCTACTCGGTCGATGGCACTCTGGGGGACATCCCCAAGCTGGCGGAAGAGTTCGGCCTGCGCGTGACCCTCGGTATCTGGATCAGCCCGGACCTGGAGCGCAATGAACGCGAGATCCAGCGCGCCATCGAGATCGCCAACACGTCGCGCAGCGTCGTGCGCGTGGTGGTCGGCAACGAAGCGTTATTCCGCGAGGAAATCACTCCCGAAGCCCTGATCGTGCTGCTCGACCGCGTGCGTGCCGCCGTGAAAGTGCCGGTGACCACCTCCGAGCAATGGCACATCTGGGAAAAGAACCCACAACTGGCCAAGCACGTCGACTTGATCGCCGCGCACATCCTGCCGTTCTGGGAATTCATTCCGATGGACAAGGCCGGCCAGTACGTACTCGACCGCGCCAGGGATCTGAAGAAACTGTTCCCGAAAAAGCCGCTGCTGCTGTCGGAGGTTGGCTGGCCGAGCAACGGGCGCATGCGCGGTGGCAATGAAACGTCGCCAGCGGACCAGGCGGTTTACCTGCGCACACTGGTTAACAAACTGAACCGGCAAGGGTTCAACTACTTCGTCATCGAAGCCTTCGACCAGCCCTGGAAGGTCAGCGACGAAGGCTCGGCCGGCGCCTATTGGGGCGTGTTCAACGCCGCGCGCCAGCAGAAATTCAACTTTGAAGGCCCGGTGGTCGCCATCCCGCAATGGCGCGTACTGGCCATCGGCTCGGTGGTGCTGGCCCTGCTGTCCCTGACGCTGTTGATGATCGACGGTTCGGCCCTGCGCCAGCGTGGCCGCACCTTCCTCACGTTTATCGCATTCCTGTGCGGATCGGTACTGGTGTGGATCGGCTACGACTACAGCCAGCAATACAGCACCTGGTTCAGCGTCACCGTCGGCATCCTCCTGGCCCTCGGCGCCCTGGGCGTGTTTATCGTGCTGCTGACCGAAGCCCACGAACTGGCCGAAGCGGTGTGGACCCACAAGCGCCGGCGTGAATTCCTGCCGGTCGAAGGGGAGTCGGACTACCGACCCAAAGTGTCGATCCATGTGCCGTGCTACAACGAGCCGCCGGAGATGGTCAAACAGACCCTCGACGCCCTCGCGGCGCTCGATTACCCGGACTACGAAGTCCTGATCATCGACAACAACACCAAGGACCCGGCGGTGTGGGAGCCGGTGCGCGACTATTGCCAGACCCTCGGCCCGCGCTTCAAGTTCTTCCACGTCGCGCCCCTGGCCGGTTTCAAGGGCGGCGCGCTGAACTACCTGATCCCGCACACCGCCAAGGACGCCGAAGTGATCGCGGTGATCGACTCCGACTACTGCGTGTCGCCCAATTGGCTCAAGCACATGGTGCCGCACTTCGCCGACCCGAAAATTGCCGTGGTGCAGTCGCCGCAGGATTATCGCGACCAGAACGAAAGCACCTTCAAGAAGCTCTGCTACGCGGAATACAAAGGCTTTTTCCATATCGGCATGGTCACCCGCAACGACCGTGACGCGATCATCCAGCACGGCACCATGACCATGACCCGTCGCTCGGTGCTCGAAGAACTGGGCTGGGCCGACTGGTGCATCTGTGAAGACGCCGAACTTGGCCTGCGCGTGTTCGAGAAAGGCCTGTCGGCGGCGTATTACCACGACAGCTATGGCAAGGGCCTGATGCCGGATACCTTTATCGACTTCAAGAAACAGCGTTTCCGCTGGGCCTACGGCGCGATCCAGATCATCAAGCGCCACACCGCCAGCCTGCTGCGCGGCAAAGGCACCGAGCTGACCCGTGGCCAGCGCTATCACTTCCTCGCGGGCTGGCTGCCGTGGGTGGCCGACGGCATGAACATCTTCTTCACCGTCGGCGCGCTGCTGTGGTCGGCGGCGATGATCATCGTGCCGACCCGCGTCGATCCGCCGTTGCTGATCTTCGCGATCCCGCCGCTGGCGCTGTTCGTGTTCAAGGTGGGCAAGATCATCTTCCTGTACCGCCGTGCGGTCGGGGTGAACCTCAAGGATGCATTCTGCGCGGCCCTGGCCGGCCTGGCGTTGTCGCACACCATCGCCAAGGCGGTGCTGTACGGTTTCTTCACCACCAGCATTCCGTTCTTTCGTACACCGAAAAACGCCGACAACCATGGCTTCTGGGTGGCGATTTCCGAGGCCCGCGAAGAAATGTTCATCATGCTGCTGTTGTGGGGCGCAGCCTTGGGCATCTACCTGGTGCAAGGCCTGCCGAGCAATGACATACGCTTCTGGGTGGTGATGCTGCTGGTGCAGTCGCTGCCATATGTGGCCGCGTTGATCATGGCGTTCCTGTCGTCGCTGCCCAAACCGGCACCGAAGGCCGAGCCTGTCACGGCGGTGTAAAAACTTGCGTCATGCACTAAACGGCGGCCTCTGGCCGCCGTTTTGCTATAAGATAACGGCCGTTTTACACGCCTTGCACACATCACTGTAGGAGCGAGCTTGCTCGCGAAAATCGTTAACGATGAAGCGGGCACCCTGAATGCACGCGGTGCCCTTACGTTTTTCGCGAGCAAGCTCGCCCCTACAACTAGAACGT
This sequence comes from Pseudomonas sp. 34 E 7, assembly GCF_900005715.1. NCBI lineage: Bacteria > Pseudomonadati > Pseudomonadota > Gammaproteobacteria > Pseudomonadales > Pseudomonadaceae > Pseudomonas > Pseudomonas sp. 34 E 7. The sequence continues at coordinate 12,093 of NZ_CVTX01000141.1, read as the reverse complement.
CGCTGTCTCGATTTCCGGAGTTTCCCCATGACGGCCCATGCCGACCTTTCGCCGACCCTTCAACTCGCCATCGACCTGATCCGTCGCCCATCGGTCACGCCGATCGATGCCGATTGCCAGAAGCTGATGATGCAGCGCCTGGGCGACGCCGGTTTCGCGCTCGAGCCGATGCGCATCGAGGACGTGGATAACTTCTGGGCCACCCATGGCCAACATGACGGCCCGGTGCTGTGCTTCGCCGGCCACACCGACGTGGTCCCCACCGGCCCGGTGCAGGCCTGGCAGAACGACCCGTTCGACGCGCTGATCGACGAGCACGGCATGCTGTGCGGGCGTGGCGCGGCGGACATGAAAGGCAGCCTGGCGGCGATGCTGGTGGCGTCGGAGCGGTTCGTCAGGGATTACCCGGACCACAAGGGTTCGGTGGCTTTTTTGATCACCAGCGATGAAGAAGGCCCGGCGCACCATGGCACCAAGGCCGTAATCGAGCGCCTGGCCGCGCGCAAGGAGCGCCTGGACTGGTGCATCGTCGGCGAACCGTCGAGCACCACCCTGGTGGGCGACGTGGTCAAGAACGGCCGTCGCGGCTCCCTCGGCGCCACCTTGACCGTACGCGGTGTACAGGGCCACGTGGCCTACCCGCACCTGGCGAAGAACCCGATCCATCTCGCCGCGCCGGCCCTGGCTGAACTGGCCGCCGAGCATTGGGATGACGGCAACACCTTCTTCCCGCCGACCAGTTTCCAGATCTCCAACCTCAATTCCGGCACCGGCGCCACCAACGTGATTCCCGGCGACCTGACGGCGGTGTTCAATTTCAGATTCTCCACCGAGTCCACCGTGGAAGGCTTGCAGCAGCGGGTCGCCGCGATTCTGGATAAACACGGCCTGGACTGGCATGTGGACTGGGCGCTGTCGGGCCTGCCCTTTCTCACCGAGCCGGGCGCATTGCTCGACGCGGTATCGGCCAGCATCAAGGCGATCACCGGGCGCGAGACCAAGGCGTCCACCAGTGGCGGTACGTCCGACGGCCGGTTCATCGCGACCCTGGGCACCCAGGTGGTCGAGCTGGGCCCAGTGAATGCGACGATCCATCAGGTCAACGAGCGCATCCTTGCCAGCGACCTCGATGTCTTGACCGAAATCTACTACCAGACCCTGATCAAGTTGCTCGCCTGATGCTTGCCTGCCCCCTTTGCACTGCCCCGCTCACTGCGGTGGACAATGGCGTGGCCTGCCCCGCCGGGCACCGTTTCGACCGCGCACGCCAGGGTTACCTCAACCTGCTGCCGGTGCAGCACAAGAACAGCCGCGACCCAGGCGATAACCTCGCCATGGTCGAGGCACGCCGTGACTTCCTCAACGCCGGCCACTACGCCCCGGTGGCCAGGCGCCTGGCTGAGCTGGCCGCTGAACGCGCACCGCAACGCTGGGTGGACATTGGCTGTGGCGAGGGTTACTACACCGCGCAGATCGCCGACGCCCTGCCCCACGCCGACGGCTACGCCCTGGATATTTCCAGGGAAGCGGTCAAGCGTGCGTGCAAGCGCAACCCGGCGCTGACCTGGTTGATCGCCAGCATGGCCCGTGTACCGCTGGCCGACGCCAGTTGCCAGTTTCTCGCCAGCGTGTTCAGCCCGTTGGACTGGCAGGAAGCCAAGCGCCTGCTCAGCCCGGGCGGCGGCCTGATGAAGGTCGGTCCGACACGTGGCCATCTGATGGAGCTGCGCGAACGCTTGTACGATGAAGTGCGCGAGTACACCGACGACAAACACCTGGCTCTGGTGCCGGATGGCATGCACCTGGCACACAGCGAAACCCTTGAGTTCAGCCTGAGCCTGGCCGAACCCGGGGACCGCGCCAACCTGCTGGCCATGACCCCGCACGGCTGGCGCGCCAGTGCCGAGCGGCGCAGCGAGGTCATCGAAGCCGCCGAGCCGCTGCAGGTCACCGTGTCGATGCGCTACGATTATTTCGTGCTTCAATAACCTTTTTTCAGCATCCGCGAATGGATTTTCGAATCCCGCAACGAGGAACATCCATGCGCCAACCCGATATCGAGATTTACCTGAAGGACGCCGACGTCGACCACAAGGCCATCGCCGCCTGGCTGGGCGCGGCCCTGGGCCCATGCACCGACTGGGTCCAGAAGGGCCAGACCTACAAGTGCAAGGCCGGCAACGTCCCAGTGACCTGGCTGCCAAAAGCCGTGGGCAAGTGGAACAGCCTGTACCTGGAAAGCGACCAGACCCCATGGGACGACGACATCGCCTGCGCCCGCGCCGCGTTTGCCGCGCTGAACGTTGAAGTGCGCTGCGCACCGGGGACCTGGGTCGAGGAAGAGGGTGAGGAAAGTGCTGACCGCTGGATGCGCATCAGTGCCGACGGTGAAGAAGAGATCACTTGGAAAACCGCCTGACCTGAGCTGCGAACCCAATCAAATGTGGGAGGGGGCTTGCTCCCGATAGCAGTGGATCAGTCAATATAGCTGGTGACTGACACACTGCAATCGGGGGCAAGCCCCCTCCCACAGGTGTTCAGTGGTGAACTTACAGGCCCACCACATCCTCGGCCTGCAAGCCTTTCTCACCGGTCACCACGGCATACTCCACCTGCTGGCCCTCGGCCAACGAGCGGTGCCCGTCACCACGAATGGCGCGGTAGTGCACGAACACATCCTTGCCATCTTCACGCTGTATAAAGCCGTAGCCCTTTGCATCGTTGAACCACTTCACGTTGCCGGTTTCGCGCGTTGTCATCTGTTCACTCCCACTGGTTTTTATTATTGAGTCGCTGGCGTTGAACTGCCGAGTATAAGACAGGTTCAAAAACCATCAACTCAACTTTACATCGCTGCTTTTTTGCCGATTTTCGGTGAATACGGCACACTACCCGCCCGAGCGCCTGCTCGGTTTTTTCCACTTGAAGCAGTTCGCCTATGACCCGCTCCCCGTTCCGCCGTCTGGTGTTTGGCACCTTGCGCCGACTGTTGTATCTCTGGGTTCGCTCGGAGACGATCAACCAGTCGTCCCTAACCCTTAACCTGGACCGCAGCCGGCCGGTGTTCTACGTCCTGCAATCGCCCTCAATGACCGAATTGGCCGTGGTCGATGCCGAGTGCACCAAGGCCGGCCTGCCGCGCCCGGTGCTGCCGGTCTCGGTGGGCCCGTTGATGGAGCCTGCGGCGTTCTTCTACCTCACGCCCGACCCGGACTGGCTCGGCCGCCAGGACAAGCGCGGCGCACCGCCCACCCTGACGCGCCTGGTCAACACCCTGAGCGAACATGCCGAAGAGAATGCACAAATCATTCCGGTCAGCGTGTTCTGGGGCCAATCCCCCGAAAGCGAGTCCAGCCCCTGGAAGCTGTTGTTCGCCGACAGTTGGGCGGTCACCGGGCGTCTGCGCCGGTTGTTGAGCATCCTGATCCTCGGTCGCAAGACCCGCGTGCAATTCTCCGCGCCCATCAACCTGCGTGAATTGATCGAGCACAATAAAGGGCACGAACGCACCGTAAGAATGGCCCAGCGCATCCTGCGTGTGCACTTTCGTAACCTCAAGACCGCTGTGATCGGCCCCGACCTGTCGCACCGGCGCAACCTGGTGAAGGGTCTGGTCAATATGCCCCTGGTGCGCCAGGCGATTGCCGATGAAGCCGAGCGCGAAAAGATTTCGCCGGAAAAAGCCAAGGCCCTGGCCCTGCGCTATGGCAACGAAATCGCCTCGGACTACACCTACACGGCGATCCGTTTTCTGGAAGTGGTGCTGAGCTGGTTCTGGAACAAGATCTACGACGGCATCAAGGTCAATAACATCGAGGGCGTGCAACAGGTTGCCCAAGGCTACGAAGTGATCTACGTGCCGTGCCACCGCAGTCATATCGACTACCTGTTGCTGTCCTACCTGCTGTTCAAGAACGGCCTGACCCCGCCGCACATTGCCGCTGGCATCAACCTGAACATGCCGGTGATCGGCAGCCTGCTGCGCCGTGGCGGTGCGTTTTTCATGCGCCGTACCTTCAAGGGCAACCCCCTGTACACCTCGGTGTTCAACGAATACCTGCATACCCTGTTTACCAAGGGCTTCCCGGTGGAGTACTTCGTCGAAGGCGGACGCTCGCGCACCGGTCGCATGCTGCAGCCGAAAACCGGGATGCTGGCCATCACCCTGCGCAGTTTCCTGCGCTCTTCGCGCATGCCCATCGTGTTCGTGCCGGTGTACATCGGTTACGAACGCGTGCTCGAAGGCCGCACCTATCTCGGCGAACTGCGCGGTGCGAGCAAGAAGAAAGAGTCGATCTTCGATATCTTCAAAGTCGTCGGCGCGCTCAAGCAGCGCTTCGGCCAGGTGGCGGTCAACTTCGGCGAGCCGATCAAGCTGGCGGAGTTTCTCGACCACGAGCAACCGGACTGGCGCGCCCAGGAACTGGGCCCGAACTTCAAGCCGGCATGGCTGAATGAAACCACCCACCGCCTCAGCGAAAAGGTGGCCCGCCACCTCAACGAAGCTGCCGCGGTGAACCCGGTGAACCTGGTGGCGTTGGCGCTGCTGTCGACCACCCGCCTGGCCCTGGATGAACAAGCCATGGCCCGCCAGTTGGACCTGTACCTGGCGCTGCTGCGCCGCGTGCCCTATTCACCGCACACCACCCTGCCGGAAGGCGATGGCCTGGCGCTGATCAAGCACGTCAAGGACATGGACCTGCTGTCGGAGCAAAGCGATGCCCTGGGCAAGATTGTCTATCTGGATGAGCAGAATGCCGTCCTGATGACCTATTACCGCAACAACGTGCTGCACATCTTCGCCCTGCCCGCGCTGCTGGCGAGCTTTTTCCAGAGCAGTTCGCGGATGAGCCGCGAGCAGATCCTGCTCTACACCCAGGCGCTCTATCCGTACCTGCAATCGGAGCTGTTTATCCGCTGGTCACTGGAAGAGCTCGATGGCGTAGTCGACCAGTGGCTGGAGGCTTTTGTAGAACAGGGCCTGCTGCGTTTTGAAAACGGCGTGTATCTGCGCGCGGCGCCGAGTTCGCGGCATTTTGTACTGCTGACGCTGCTGTCCAAGAGCATCGCCCAAACCTTGCAACGCTTCTACATGGCGATTTCGCTGTTGCTCAACAGCGGTCAGAACAGCATCAGCGCCGAAGAGCTGGAAGACCTGTGCACAATCATGGCCCAGCGCCTGTCGATCCTGCATGGCCTCAATGCCCCGGAATTCTTCGACAAGAGCCTTTTCCGACATTTCATCCAGACCTTGCTGGAGCAAGATGTGCTGCGCCGCGACGAAGCCGGCAAGCTGAGCTATCGCGACTTGCTCGGCGAACTGGCGGAAGGCGCGGCCAAACGCGTACTGCCGGCGGACATTCGCCTGTCGATTCGCCAGGTGGCGCTGCATCGCGTCGATGGCGCGGCCGAGCAAGCGGTGGACCCCGCGCAAACCCGCTAGATTGAACAAGGCGCCGGGAAGTTTGCGGCGCCGTTGAAAAGGAGTTGCACCATGAAAAAGATCATCCTCCTGGGCCTCACGGCCCTGCTCGGAGCCTGCCAATCCATGACACCCGCCCCAAAGGCCAGCCTCGACGGCGAAGTGTTTTACCTGCAACGCATCGCGTTGCCGCCTGCCGCCACCTTGAGCGTCAGCCTGCAAGACGTGTCCTTGATGGACGCCCCGGCCGTGACCCTCGCCGAACAGAAAGGCCCGATCAAGGGCCAGGTGCCGCTGCCGTTTCACCTGAGCTATGACCCGGCGCAGGTCAAGCCTGGCCACAGCTACTCGGTGAGCGCTCGCATCGAGGTGGATGGCAAGCTACTGTTCATCACCACGCAGCGCCATGCGGTACAGCTCAATGGCCAGGACCCACAGCCACTGCGCTTGCGTGTCGACGCGGTAGCCCACTGAATTCAATCATAAGGAAGCGCCCATGCTCCGTAACCCTCTTCGCCTCACTGCCCTGTTCACCGGACTGCTGCTGGGTGCCAACGCGATGGCGCTGGACCTTGGCAGCCTGTCCCAGGGCGACGCCAGTGGCGGGCTGAAGGATGCCTTGACCCAGGGCGCCCAGATCGCCGTGAAACAACTGGGCACGCCAGGCGGTTTCAGCAATAACCCCGAGGTCAAAATCGGCCTGCCGGGCAAGCTGGGCAAGATCGCTGACAAGCTGAAGATGTTCGGCATGGGCGATCAAGTCACCCAGCTGGAAACCAGTATGAACAAAGCGGCTGAAACCGCCGTAACCCAGGCTCAGCCGATCCTGGTCAATGCCGTGAAAAACATGAGCGTGACCGATGCCAAGGGCATCCTCAGCGGTGGTCAGGATTCCGCCACCCAATACCTGAACACCAGCAGTCGCGAACAGATCCGCGCCAAGTTCCTGCCCATCGTCAAGGCTGCAACCGACAAGGTCGGCGTGGCCCAGCAGTACAACGCCCTGGCCGGCAAGGCGGCGGCGTTTGGTGCAGTGGACGCCAAAAGCGCCAACGTTGAAAACTACGTGACCGAACAGGCGCTGGACGGCTTGTTCAAGATGATCGCGCAGCAGGAAGAAACGATTCGCAAGAATCCGGCAGCTGCCGCCACCAGCCTCGCCAAGAAAGTGTTCGGCGCCCTGTAGACGCCTCTGTGCACCCGAGCAGGTGGGGAAGGATCACCTGCCCGGGAGCGCTTACCACACCTTTAAAACAGCTTGGCGCCCAGCCCGCCAAAGATCACCGCGCCCAGTGGCATCACGCTTACGCCGAACTTGATTGCGCCGCCTACGCCCCCGCCATTGCAATCGGGCTTGGGTTTGCATTTGTCGTTGCAGTCATCTGCCGGTGGCTTGGGTTTGGCGCAGTTGCCGGCACCAAAGCTGCTGTTGACCGAAACGCTCAACGACTTACCGATGAATAGTCCCATGGGTTACTCCTTGAATCATCAGATTTGAGATCCGGCCAGACGGCGTGAAGACCGTCGGACCGAATACCTGTCATCAGGTAGTCCATGAGTGGCGAAACGTTAAGAAACGTTCCTCGCCATAAGCACCGTCATTCCTGTTTGACCCTGAACCACGCCGCGTAAAGCGCCGGTAGAAACAGCAGCGTCAGCGCCGTCGCCACAATCAGACCGCCCATGATTGCAACCGCCATCGGCCCGAAGAATACGCTGCGTGACAGTGGAATCATCGCCAGCACCGCCGCGAGCGCCGTCAGAACGATCGGGCGGAAACGCCGAACAGTCGCTTCAATGATCGCCTGCCATGGCGTCAGCCCCGCCTTGATGTCCTGTTCGATCTGGTCCACCAATATCACCGAGTTGCGCATGATCATCCCCGACAAGGCAATCGTGCCGAGCATGGCCACGAAACCAAACGGCTGACGAAACACCAGCAGGAACAACGTGACGCCGATCAAGCCCAGGGGCGCGGTCAGAAACACCATCGCCGTGCGTGAGAAACTGCGCAGTTGCAGCATCAGCAAGGTCAGCACGACCACGATGAACAATGGCACGCCGGCCTTCACCGAGTTCTGTCCGCGCGCAGAGTCTTCAACCGTGCCACCGACTTCCAGCAAATAGCCGTCCGGCAACTCGGCGCGCACGCCTTCCAGGGTCGGGAGGATCTGCTGGACCAGGGTCGCAGGTTGTTCCTTGCCGTAGATATCGGCGCGCACGGTCACTGTCGGCAAGCGGTTACGGTGCCAGATGATGCCCTCTTCAAAGCCATACTCAAGGGTTGCAATCTGTGCCAGGGCCACACTTCTGCCGTTGTCGGTCGGTACCGCCAGGCTTGGCAGCCGCGACAACTCGGTGCGTTCATGCACGGTGCCGCGCAGGAGAATCTCGATCAACTCGTTGTCCTCCCGGTACTGGCTGACGGTGGAGCCGGTCAGGGAGCTTTGCAGGAATTTCGACAGGTTGGCGGTGCTTACGCCAAGCGCCCGGGCGCGGTCCTGGTCGATATTCAGATAAACGATCTTGCTCGGCTCTTCCCAGTCCAGGTGCACATTGACCACGTGGGCATTCTCGCGAACCCTGGCCGCAACTTTGCGCGCCAACGCGCGAACTTCTTCGATGTGCTCGCCGGTCACGCGAAACTGCACCGGATAGCCCACGGGAGGGCCATTCTCCAGGCGGGTAACGCGTGAACGCAGGTCAGGAAACTGTTCGTCAAGGGTTTCAATCAGCCAGGTGCGCAGGCTTTCGCGTTCTTCGATGGTGTGTGCCAACACCACGAACTGCGCGAAGCTGGCAGCCGGCAGTTGCTGGTCGAGCGGCAGGTAGAAACGCGGCGAACCGGTGCCCACGTAGGCGACGTAGTTGTCGATGCCTGCGTGTGCCTTGAGCAAGGTCTCGAGGCGTTTGACCTGGTCGGCGGTGTTGCTCAGGGAAGCGCCTTCGGCCAGTTTCAGGTCGACCATCAGCTCCAGGCGACCCGAGGCCGGGAAGAACTGTTGCGGCACGAAACGAAATAGCCCAACCGAGCCGATAAACAGCAACAGGGTCAGGACAATCACCGTCTTGCGCCGACGGACACACCACTGCACCAAACGTCTTACACGCTGGTAGAAGGGCGTGCCGTAGGGGTCCGGACCGTCGGTGCCGTGCTTGGCCGCATGTATTTTCGCCAGGTCCGGCAGCAGCTTTTCCCCCAGGTACGGTACAAACACCACCGCAGCGACCCATGAGGCCAATAAAGCAATGGTCACCACCTGGAAGATCGACCGGGTGTACTCACCGGTACTCGATTGCGCGGTGGCAATCGGCAAAAAGCCTGCGGCGGTGATCAACGTGCCGGTCAGCATGGGGAAGGCGGTGCTGGTCCAGGCGAAGCTTGCGGCTTTGATCCGGTCGTAGCCCTGCTCCATTTTGATCGCCATCATCTCCACCGCGATGATCGCGTCATCCACCAGCAAGCCCAGGGCCAGCACCAGGGCGCCCAGGGAAATTTTGTGCAGGCCGATCCCCAGGTAGTACATGGTGGCAAAGGTCATGGCCAGCACCAACGGAATCGCCAGGGCCACTACCATGCCGGTGCGTACACCCAGGGAAAAGAAGCTCACCAGCAACACGATGGCCAAGGCTTCGGCCAGCACCTGGACGAATTCGCCGACACTGGTCTTCACCGCTGCGGGCTGGTCCGAAACCTTGCGCAATTCCATGCCCGCCGGAAGGTTCTTCTGCAAGCGTGCGAATTCACGCTCCAGTGCCTTGCCCAGCACCAGAATATCGCCACCTTCACGCATGGCCACCGCCAGGCCGATGGCGTCCGCGCCCATGTAACGCATGCGCGGTGCCGGTGGGTCGTTGAAACCACGGTGGATATCGGCCACATCGCCGATCCGGAAAGTCCGGTCCGCCACCCGAATAGGGAAGTTACGGATCTCTTCCACGCTCTTGAAGTTGCCCGACACCCGCAGTTGCACCCGTTCAGTCGGGGTTTCAAAGAAGCCGGCGGTCGACACCGCGTTCTGCTCCTGCAACGCTTGCTGCACGGCGGCCAATGGCAGGCCGAGGGTGGCGAGCTTGAGGTTGGACAGCTCGATCCAGATCTTCTCATCCTGCAGGCCGAGCAGCTCGACCTTGCCCACATCCGGCACCCGTTGCAGCTGAATCTGGATGCGGTCGGCGTAGTCCTTGAGCACGGCGTAGTCGAAACCGTCACCGGTCAAGGCGTAGATATTGCCGAACGTGGTGCCGAACTCATCGTTGAAAAACGGCCCCTGGATATCCGGTGGCAAGGTCTGACGGATATCGCTGATCTTCTTGCGCACCTGGTACCACAGCTCGGGAATCTGCGCCGAGTGCATGGCGTCGCGCGCGATGAAGGTCACCTGGGACTCGCCGGGGCGCGAGAACGAGACGATGCGCTCGTACTCGCCGGTCTCCATGAGCTTTTTCTCGATGCGCTCGGTGACCTGGCGTGACACTTCCTGGGCGGTTGCCCCTGGCCAGTTGGTCTTGATCACCATGGCCTTGAAGGTGAAGGGAGGGTCTTCGCTTTGTCCCAGTTTGGTGTAGGACAAGGTGCCGACGACCGCCAGCAGGATCATCAGGAACAGTACAATCTGGCGATTACGCAACGCCCACTCGGAAAGATTGAAACCCATCGGGGACTACTCCTTGGCCGCCAGATTCACCACGCGGTTGGCGCGATCCACCGGGCGCACCTGCTGGCCCTCATGGAGCACATGCACGCCCGCCGCAACCACCCAGTCGGTGGGCGCCAGGCCTTCCAGTACCGGCACGCTCTTTTCGCCAAACGCGCCGATGCGCACGGGGGTGCGCTTGAGGGTGTTGTCCGGCGCCACACGCCAGACATAAGACGTGCCGTTCTCCGCACTCAGGGCAGACAGCGGCACCGACAACGGCATCACCCCGTCAACCGGGATGAATACCCGAGCGCTCTGCCCGAGTTCTGCCGGGACTTTGCCGCCTGTGAACGCCACCCGTGCGGCGAAGGTGCGCGACCTCGGATCGGCGGCGGGCGACAGCTCGCGAATGCGTCCGGCAAAGCGTTGATCCGGCTGGCTCCACAGCTCAACCGAGACCGGCTGGCCGATCTTGAAGCGGCCGAAGCCTTGCTCCGGCAGGCTGATCACCACTTCACGCTCGCCATCGGTGGCCAGGGTGAACACGGTTTGGCCGGCGGCGACGACCTGGCCCACTTCCACCGCACGCTTGGCAACGACACCGTCCTGGGGCGCACGCAGCACGGCATACCCGGCCTGGTTGCTGGACACGTCGAACTCAGCCTTGATCTGTTTGAGGCGTGCCACACCGGCTCGATAGAGATTTTCGGAATTGTCGTACTGGGATCGGCTGACCATCTGACGGTCCATCAGGGTCTTGTAGCGGTCACGCTCGGCGCGCACCAGGCTCAGGTTGGCCTCGGCGCCAGCCACCTGGGCACGGGTGGCTTCCAGTTGCAGGCGTACATCCTGTGGGTCGAGCTCGGCCAGGGGCTGGTTGGCCTTGACCCGCTCGCCCTCCTCCACCAGGCGATTGCTGACTTTGCCGGCGATGCGAAAAGCCAGATCCGGCTCATAGCGGGCGCGCACTTCACCGGGATAGCTGTCCACCGACTGCGCCAGGGGCTGGGGTTGCACCACCATGGCCGGGCGAGGAGCAGTGGGGGCCGCTTCTTCATGGCCGCACGCGGCCAACAGGAAGATCAGACTGACAGGCAACGCAAAGGGCAGGAAAGTGCTGCGCATGCTGTGGGACCTTTCGCAAATGAGGCTTGGAATAATTATACTGGCCGGTATGTTATTAATACCAAACTCGCCAGTCCAGTATTAAAGGTGAAAATGTCCGACAATCCTGTAAACACCAATAGCCCCGGGCGTCCCAAGGACATGGCAAAACGCCAGGCAATCCTCGATGCCGCCAAATCGCTGTTCCTGGGCAAGGGTTACGCAAGCACCAGCATGGACGCCGTCGCCCTTGCGGCCGGGGTATCGAAACTCACCGTCTATAGCCACTTCACCGACAAGGAGAACCTTTTCACTGCGGCGGTGGTGGCCAAGTGTGAAGAGCAATTGCCGGTGATGTACTTCGAGCTGCCTGCAGGCATGCCGGTGGAGACCGTGTTGCTGAACATTGCGCGGGGCTTCCATCGGTTGATCAACAGTGAGGAGTCGGTGAATCTGCATCGCTTGATGATGACCACTGGCAATCAGGACGTGAAACTCTCACAGATCTTCTTTGAAGCCGGCCCCATGCGCATGCTGCAGGGCATGGAGCGCCTGCTTGGCAAGATTGACCAGGGCGGCGCTCTGAGCATCGACAAACCCTTCAAGGCTGCGGAGCACTTTTTTTGCCTGCTCAAAGGCACGGCGAATTTCCGTTTGCTGTATGGCTGCGGGGGGCAACTGAGCGAAGAAGCGGCCGAAGAGCATGTTCGGGAGGTGGTGGGGTTGTTTATGCGGGCGTATGGGGCGTAGGTATCTACGCAGCTTTGATATGACACCGGCATGTGGCGAGGGAGCTAGCGCCCGATGGCGGCATCCGGGCCGATCAGGATGTTAGTGTCGATCCCGGTCCAATGTGGGAGGGGGCTTGCCCCCGATGGCGGCATCCGGGCCGACCAGGATGTCAGTGTCGATCCCGGTCCAATGTGG
>NZ_CVTX01000180.1:34875-43313 GCF_900005715.1 Pseudomonas sp. 34 E 7 | reverse complement strand
ATCCCATCCCGAACTCAGCAGTGAAACGATGCATCGCCGATGGTAGTGTGGGGTTTCCCCATGTGAGAGTAGGTCATCGTCAAGATTAAATTCCGAAACCCCAATTGCGAAAGCAGTTGGGGTTTTGTTTTGGGCGCTTGAAAAGTATCAAGGCGCTCATGGCAATGGTCTTCAGTGCTAAAGTCCAAGCCTCGATTTTTGCTTTTCCAAGGAAACCGTTATGCCGGGTGCGACGTCCCTCAGCGCAGGATTCATGGTGGTTCACGGTAACCGCCTGGACGAGTTGCGCAGCCTGGTAGTCAGCTGGATGCGTCGTTATCCCCTGGCGCCCCTGGAAAATGAAATTGCTCTGGTCCAAAGCAATGGCATCGCTCAATGGCTCAAGCTTGCCCTGGCCGAAGATCCGCAGGAAGACGACATGGGGGGCTGTGGCATCGCCGCGGCAATCGATGTGCAATTGCCCGGCAGTTTCATGTGGCAGCTCTATCGCATGGTGCTGGGTCGTGACGAAATCCCCCCCAAGTCTCTGCTGGATAAGGCCCCGCTGACATGGCGACTCATGCGTCTGCTCCCGGAGCTCATCGATCAGCCCCATTTCGAGCCGTTGCAACGCTTCCTGACCCACGACACCGACCTGCGCAAACGCTACCAGCTTGCCGAGCGGCTGGCCGACTTGTTCGACCAATACCAAGTGTATCGCGCCGATTGGCTGGAAGACTGGGCGGCGGGGCGCCATCAATTACGCAACGGCCGTGGCGAATCCAAACCCCTCAACCCCGCCAACTGCTGGCAGGCTGAATTATGGCGCGCGTTGCTGCTCGACGTAGGGGAGCAGGGCATGGCCGAGAGCCGTGCCGGCGTTCATCAGCGGTTTATCGAACGCATCAACACACTCGAGCAAGCGCCGCCCGGCTTGCCTTCCCGCGTGATTGTTTTCGGCATTTCATCGCTGCCCGCCCAGGCGCTCGAAGCACTGGCGGGCCTGGCTCGTTTCACCCAAGTGTTGCTGTGCGTGCACAACCCTTGCCGCCATCATTGGTCGGACATCGTGGCCGACAAAGACCTGCTGCGTAACGAATACAAGCGCCAGGCGCGCAAAGCGGGCATGCCCGTCACCATTGATCCTCACACCTTGCACCAGCACGCTCACCCGCTGCTCGCCGCCTGGGGCAAGCAGGGGCGTGACTACATCAGCCTGTTGGACAGTTATGACGACCCCAACAGCTACCGCGCCGCCTTCCGTGATGGTCGTATCGACTTGTTCAGCGAGAGCCAACCCACCACGCTGCTCAACCAGCTTCAGGACGACATCCTGGAGTTGCGCCCACTCGATGAAACCCGTGAGTTCTGGCCGGCGGTCGACCTCACACGCGACGCATCCATTCGCTTTCACATCGCCCACAGCGCCCAACGCGAAGTGGAGATTCTCCACGACCAATTACTCCAACGTTTCAGCGCCGACCCCACGTTGCGCCCTCGGGACATCATCGTCATGGTCCCCGACGTCGACAGCTATGCACCGCACATTCGCGCGGTGTTCGGTCAACTGGAAAGAAACGACCCACGCTTCATTCCATTCACCCTGACAGACCAGGGGCAACGTGGTCGTGACCCGCTGTTGATCGCGGTCGAGCATCTGCTCAAACTCCCCGACAGCCGTTTCCCTGTCAGCGAAATTCTCGACCTGTTGGATGTGCCGGCCCTGCGCGAACGTTTCGCCATCAATGAGCGCGACCTGCCTACACTGCATCGCTGGATTGAAGGCGCGGGCATCCGCTGGGGGCTCAACGCCGAACAGCGTGCGGGCCTGGGGCTGCCCGCAGAACTTGAGCAGAACAGCTGGCGATTCGGCCTGCGGCGGATGCTGCTGGGCTACGCCGTCGGCACGGGTGTGGCGTGCGAAGGCATCGAGCCTTACGACGAGATCGGTGGGCTTGATGCGGCGCTGATTGGTCCACTGGTCGCCTTGCTCGATGCCTTGAATGACGCGCACCAGGCGCTGTCGCAACCCGCACCTCCCCACGTGTGGGGCGAGCGTCTGCAACGCTTGATGCAACTGTTTTTCCTGCCCGGCAGCGAGCACGATGACTACCTGCTTGGCCAGCTTGAACAGTTAAGAGAGACGTGGCTGGAAACCTGTGAATCCGTCGGCCTGCAGGATGAATTACCGCTCACCGTGGTCCGTGAGGCCTGGTTGGCCGGGCTCGACCAGGGCCGCCTGTCCCAGCGCTTCCTGGCGGGCGCGGTCAATTTTTGTACCTTGATGCCCATGCGCGCGATCCCGTTCAAGCTGGTCTGCCTGCTCGGCATGAATGATGGCGACTACCCGCGTGCCCAGCCGCCACTGGACTTTGACCTGATGGGCAGCGACTACCGTCCCGGCGATCGTTCACGCCGTGAAGACGATCGCTACCTGCTGCTCGAAGCCCTGCTGTCCGCGCGCGACCAGCTCTACATCAGCTGGGTCGGCCGCAGCATCCGCGACAACAGCGATCGCCCGGCCTCGGTGCTGATCGGCCAACTGCGCGACCACCTCGCCAGTGGCTGGCATAACGCCCAAAGCGCCGAACCCCTGATCGACGCAATGACCCAGGAACACCCGCTCCAACCGTTCAGCGCCCGCTACTTCCATGAAGGCGACCCGCTGTTCAGTTACGCTCGCGAATGGCAGTTGCTGCATGAGGCCCCAGCCGCACTGGTGCACGACCACGCGCTGGCACCGCACCACCAGGAAGAGCCCCTGAGCCTCGGCCAGTTACAGGATTTCCTGCGCAATCCGGTCAAACATTTCTTCAGCCAGCGTCTGAAAGTGTTCTTTGAAGCCGCCGAAGTACCGCTGGCCGACGAAGAACCCTTCGTGCTCGACGCACTGCAACGCTACACCCTCAGCGACAGTCTGCTCAACGCAGCACTGGCCCGGCCCGACCAGCTTGATCAGGCGCTCAACGCCCAAGCCTTGCGCCTGCAAGGCAGTGGCCTGCTGCCGATGGTCGGCTTCGGCGAATGCCTGCGCAACGAGCTGATCGAGCCATTGCCGGACCTGTTGCAGCGCTATCAGCACCTGCTGGCGCTCTGGCCAACCCCAGACATTGGCGCGCAACCGATCAGTTTCGCGTACCAGGGCATTCAGCTCGAAGGCTGGATCAGCGGCCTGCACCGGCGCGGTGACGGCGGTTTGTTAAGCGTGACCACCATCCCCAACAGCATCGGCTCGATCAAGACGCGCAAGTGGCACCGCCTGATCCGCCCCTGGGTCAATCATGTGGTCGCCTGTGCCTGTGGCGTGCCGTTGAGCACCGGCCTGGTAGCCAGTGACGACACCTTGCTGCTGGCCCCGTTGGACACTGCCACCGCTCAGAGCCTCCTCGGTGACTTGCTGCTTGCCTGGCACATCGGCATGAGCAAACCGCTGCCCGTCGCGGTAAAGACCGCCTTTGCCTGGCTCGGCCAGACCGATCCGGCCAAAGCTCACGCCGCTGCCAGCAAAGCCTACGAGGGCGACGGTATCACCACCGATGGCGAACGCCGCGAAACGCCTGCGCTCACTCGCCAGTTCCCCAACTACGCCACGCTGGTCGCCAGCGAAGAGTTCGAAGGCTGGTGCGAAACCTTGTATCGCCCCCTGCTCAACACCCCCTGGCGCTCACTGTCCAGCGAGGAGGCCGGCGCATGACCAGTAAACCCCTGGCCCTGGCCTTTCCGCTCAAAGGCAGCCAGCTGATTGAAGCCAGCGCCGGCACCGGCAAAACTTTCACGATTTCGGCCCTGTACCTGCGGCTGGTGCTCGGCAACGGTGGCGATGAGTCCGGTTTCGGCCGTGAACTGCTACCGCCGCGAATCCTCGTGGTGACCTTCACCGACGCCGCCACCAAGGAGCTGCGTGAACGTATCCGTATCCGTCTGGCGGAGGCCGCGCGGTTTTTCCGTGACGAAATCGAGCAGCCCGACGCCTTGATCGCCGACCTGCGTCACCAATACCCCAGTGAACAATGGCCCGCCTGCGCCAATCGGCTGGACATCGCCGCGCAGTGGATGGACGAGGCAGCGGTCTCGACGATTCACAGTTGGTGCCAGCGCATGCTGCGCGAACACGCGTTCGACAGCGGCAGCCTGTTTACCCAGACCCTGGAAACCGACCACAGCGACTTGCTCGGTGAAGTGCTGCGCGACTACTGGCGCCTGTTCTGCTACCCGATGCATGACGACGCGCTCAACTGGGTGCGCAACAACTGGGGCGGCCCGGCCGCGTTGATGCCACGGGTGCGCGCGCTGTTCGGCAGTGAGCGGCCCGCCGAAGACAGCCGCGAGCCCGCCGAAATAATCGCTGCCTGCCTGCAAGAGCGTCGCGAGGCACTGACCAACATCAAGGCCCCCTGGCAACAATGGGCCGTCGAGCTGCGTGATCTGTGCCTGCAAGCCGTGGCCGCCAAAGCGGTCGATGGACGTAAAATGCAGGCGCGTTATTTCGAGCCCTGGTTTGAAAAAATCAGTGCCTGGGCCGCCGACGAAACCCTGGAACAACTGGATATTGGCACCGGCTTTACCCGGCTGACTCCCGAGGGTATGGCCGAAGCCTGGAAAGGCGAGCCGCCACGGCATCCCGGCATCGACGCCATGGCCGGTCTGAAAGCGGCCCTTGACGCACTGCCCACCCCGGACGCCGCGGTGTTGCAACACGCCGCCGCCTGGGTGGGCAAGCGCTTCGAAGAAGAGAAGCGGCGTCGCGCTGAAATGGGCTTCGACGACATGCTGATCCGCCTCAACGCCGCGCTCCAGGCCGACGGCGGCGAGCGCCTGGCCAGCGTGATCCGCGAGCAATTCCCGGTGGCCTTGATCGATGAATTCCAGGACACCGACCCGGTGCAATACAGCATCTTCGACAGCATTTACCGTATCGAAGAAAACCACCTGGACAGCGGCCTGTTCCTGATCGGCGACCCCAAGCAGGCGATCTACGCCTTCCGGGGCGCGGACATCTACACCTACCTGCGCGCCCGGCAATCCACCACCGGTCGCCACCACACGTTGGGCACCAACTTCCGCTCCAGCCACGCGATGGTCGAAGCGGTAAACCATCTGTTCCAGCGCGCGGAAACCGGCCGCGGCGCGTTCCTGTTTCGTGAGCCCGACGGCCATAACCCGGTGCCGTTCCACTCGGTGCTGTCCCAGGGCCGCAAAGAACAGCTGCAGGTCGACGGCCAGACGCTGCCGGCAATGAACCTTTGGCATTTAGCCACCGACCAACCGATTTCCAATGTGCTGTATCGCCAGCAACTGGCGGCTGCTTGCGCCACGCAGATCGTCGAATTGCTTAACGGTGGGCAGCAGGGCAGCGCAGGCTTTGCCAGAGACGACACGTTCAAAGGCGTGCTGCCGTCAGACATCGCCATCCTCGTGCGAGACGGCAAGGAAGCCCAGGCCGTGCGCGCCGAGTTGGCGGCACGGGGCGTGCGCAGCGTGTACCTGTCGGACAAGGACTCGGTCTTCGCCGCCCAGGAAGCCCACGATCTGCTGGCCTGGCTCAAGGCCTGCGCCGAGCCGGACGTCGAGCGCCCGCTGCGCGCGGCCCTGGCCTGTGTCACCTTGAACCTGTCACTGACGGAACTGGAGCGTCTGAACCAGGATGAACTGGCGTGGGAAAGCCGCGTGATGCAGTTCCGGGGCTACCGCTCGATCTGGCGCTCCCAAGGCGTGCTGCCGATGCTGCGTCGCCTGCTGCATGACTTCAAGCTGCCGCAAACCCTGATCGCCCGCAGCGATGGCGAACGTGTGCTGACCAACCTGCTGCACCTCAGTGAGCTGCTGCAACAGGCCGCGTCGGAACTGGACGGCGAACAGGCATTAATTCGCCATCTTGCCGAGCACCTGGCGCTGTCGGGCCAGGCCGGTGAAGAACAGATCCTGCGCCTGGAAAGTGACGAGCAATTGGTCAAGGTGGTGACGATCCACAAATCCAAGGGCCTGGAATACGACCTGGTGTTCCTGCCCTTCATCTGCTCGACCAAACCGGTGGACGGCACGCGCTTGCCGCTGCACTACCACGACGCGCAGGGCAAATCCCACGTCAGCTTGCGGCCCACGGCTGAATTGATCGCCCAGGCCGATGATGAGCGCCTGGCCGAAGACCTGCGCTTGCTGTACGTCGCCTTGACCCGCGCCAAACACGCCTGCTGGCTGGGCATCGCCGACCTCAAGCGTGGCAACAGCGGCAGCTCCGTGCTGCACCTGTCGGCGCTGGGCTATCTGCTGGGCGCCGGTGCGCCGCTGGGTGAGTCCGCCGGCCTGGCACGCTGGTTGCTGGATGTGCAGCAGGGCTGCCCGGCCATCAGCTATGCCCAGGTGCCGCCAGCGCAAGACATCGTGTTCCACCCCCCGCGCAACGAAGCGATCTTGCTGGCTCCACTGTTGCCCAAACGCAAGGCGGCGGAGAACTGGTGGATTGCGTCCTACAGCGCCTTGCGCATTGGTGACAGTATGAGCGCCGCCAGTCTCGAAGCGCCTGAAAGCCCGCAGGCGCAGAAACTGTTCGATGACGAACGCCTTGATCCCGACGCACCGCGCGAAGTGGTGGCGTCCGGCGGCGATATTCATCGATTCCCACGCGGTCCGAATCCAGGCACTTTCCTTCACGGCTTGTTGGAGTGGGCCGGTGAAGAAGCATTCAACGTCAGCCTCGAGGCCATTGAAAAAGCTGTCGGGGCGCGTTGCAATCGGCGCAATTGGGAAGGCTGGATCGTCACCCTCAGCGCCTGGCTTGACCACTTGCTGCACGCGCCGCTGCCTCTGTACGACGGCCGGGTCAGTCTCAGCGCGCTGACGCACTACCAGATCGAAATGGAATTCTGGTTCGCCAGCCATAAGGTCGACGTGCTCGCCCTCGACAAACTGGTGTGCCAGCACACCCACCACGGCGTCTCACGCGTGGCGGCCGAACCGGTGTTGCTCAACGGCATGTTCAAAGGCTTTATCGACCTGACCTTCGAGCACGATGGCCGTTATTACGTGGCTGACTACAAATCCAACTGGCTCGGGCCTGACGATTCGGCCTACACCATGGAAGCCATGGAACAGTCGATCCTCGAGCATCGGTACGACCTGCAATACGTACTTTACCTGCTGGCCCTGCATCGCCAACTCAAGGCGCGCCTGCCGGATTACGACTACGAACGCCACGTCGGCGGCGCCCTCTACCTGTTCCTGCGCGGAACGCAGTCGGTGACCCAGGGCGCGTACTTCACCCGGCCGCCGCGTGAGCTGATCGAAGGGCTGGACCTGTTGTTCCAGGGCAAGCCTGTCCCGCCAAAAGCCGAGCCCACCTGGGAACAAGGAGTGCTGCTATGAGCCTGTCGCCGCTACTGCTGGAGGAACTGTCGCCGCTCAGTCGCGCCGCCGACCTGGTGCAACTGCTGGAGCGCTGGGTCGACCGTGGCTGGTTGCGGGCCCTGGACAGAGCCTTCGTCGGCTTCCTGCACGAGCTTGACCCACAGGCCGATCCCCTGGTGCTGCTGGCGGCGGCATTGACCAGTCACCAATTGGGTCACGGCCACGTATGCCTCGACCTGTTCGAAACCCTGCAGGCGCCGGACTTTGCCCTGTCGCTGCCGCCCGAAGGCGACCTGCAGACCGGCGCGATGCTGCTGCCGTCGCAATTGCTCGAGGGGCTGGACGGCGCCCACTGGTGTCATGTCCTGGCCACCAGCCGTTTGGTCGCGCCGGCGTTCGATGACAGTGAGTCGGCGCGGAGCCGCCCGTTGGTGCTGTCCGGAAAACGCCTCTATCTACGCCGCTATTGGGCTTATGAACGGCGCATCGACAGTGCCTTGCGCCTGCGGCTGGCCAGCCACGAAAGCGTCGCCGCCGATTTGCCGCAGCGCCTGAATGGTTTGTTCGATCAACCGGCGCCCGATGGCGTGATCGACTGGCAAAAACTCGCCTGTGCCCTGGCCACCCGGGGCGCATTCAGTATCGTCACCGGCGGCCCCGGCACCGGCAAGACCACCACCGTGGTGCGCCTGCTCGCGCTGTTGCAGGCGCCTGCCGTGGAGAGCGGCAATCCCCTGCGCATCCGCCTGGCCGCGCCCACCGGTAAAGCCGCCGCGCGTCTTACCGAATCCATCAGCCAGCAAGTGCTGTCGCTGAAAGTGCCCGACAGCGTGCGCGAAAAAATCCCGACCCAGGTCACCACGGTTCACCGGTTGCTGGGCAGCCGTCCGGGCACTCGGCACTTCCGTCACCACGTCGGCAACCCGTTACCGCTGGATGTGCTGGTGGTGGACGAAGCGTCGATGATCGATCTGGAAATGATGGCCAACCTGCTCGACGCTTTGCCGCCCCATGCTCGCCTGGTGCTGCTGGGTGACAAGGACCAGCTTGCGTCGGTGGAGGCGGGCGCGGTGCTCGGTGATCTGTGTCGCGATGCCGAGGCCGGCTGGTACAGC
>NZ_CVTX01000180.1:17077-34786 GCF_900005715.1 Pseudomonas sp. 34 E 7 | reverse complement strand
CCGCCAATGGCTGCAGGCGGTCAGCGCCGAAGACCTCGGCAACAGCGGCTTGCAGGAAGACCTCGACGGCAGTCATCCGCTGGCCCAGCAGGTGGTGATGCTGCGCTACTCGCGTCGCTTCGGCGAGGGCAGCGGCATCGGCCAGCTGGCGCGCTGGGTCAACCAGCAGAACGCTGAGCAAGCGCGCGCGCTGTTGGCCGCGCGCAGTCATGACGACTTGTTCTGTCTCAGCCTCAAGGGCGAGCATGATCACGCGCTTGAGCGCCTGGTGCTGGACGGGCAGGGCGAAGGTGCCCAGGGCTATCGCTATTACCTGAACCTGCTGCAGTCGGCGCGTCCTGCGCCACAGACCCCGCGTGACGATCACGCCTGGACCCACTGGGCGCAACAACTGCTGCAAGCCTTCGACGCGTTCCAGTTGCTCTGCGCCGTACGCAAAGGTCCCTGGGGCGTCGAAGGGCTGAACCTGCGCATCACCGCCGCCCTGCGCAAGGTGCGGCTGATCGAGGGCGACGAGCAGTGGTATGAAGGGCGTCCGGTGCTGATGACCCGTAACGACTACGGCCTGGGCCTGATGAACGGGGATATCGGTATCGCCCTGAAATTGCCCGAGAGCGACGGCGGCCCTCAGGTGCTGCGCGTAGCTTTCCCGCGCAATGACGGCCAGGGTGGCGTGCGCTTCGTGCTGCCCAGCCGGCTCAACGATGTGGAAACCGTCTATGCCATGACCGTGCACAAATCCCAGGGGTCGGAGTTCACCCATACCGCGCTGATCCTGCCGGACGCGTTGAACCCGGTACTGACCAAAGAACTGATCTACACCGGTATCACCCGCGCCAAACGCTGGTTCAGCCTGATCGAACCCCGTGCCGGCGTCTTTGAAGAAGCCGTACGGCGCCGGGTCAAACGCTTGAGCGGGCTGATGCTGGAGCTGGACGCCACGCCCGAAGAAGCTGACTGAACGGTCATGCGATATTTTTGATTCAGATGTCTGATTTTTCTGAAAAAATACTCAGCACTTTGGAAAGCCTCGCGTCATGGGTTTTCCGCTGCTGTGCTATCGTTGCGGCATCACCATCGAATTTCTTGAGAGAATTGCTGCATGAACGTGGCTGTCTCGCTCTCAGAGCGCAGTTTGAGCTGGAGACGCCTGTTGCAGGTTGCGGTGCTATGCCTGCTCGCTCCACAGGCCTGGGCTCAAACGCCCAGTTTGGCCGAGCAGCGCGCCCAGACGGTCACCCAGGTCGTGCTGGGGATTCTCAGTTATGCCCGTTGGCCGGTGGAGCCTGTGCAACTGCGCTTGTGCATCGTCGGGCCCACCCAGTACACCGACGACCTGATCAAGGGCACTACCCAGGCCACCGGCCGACCGGTGGCAGTGCGACGCTTGCTGGCCAACCATCCGGACATCGTCAGTGCCTGCGACGCCGTCTACATCGGCAAACTCAGCGCTGACGAACGCACCGCGTTGTTTGCTTCATTGATCGGCCATCCGGTGCTCAGCATCAGCGAAGGCGGCGATCAATGCACCGTGGGCAGCCTGTTCTGCCTGCGGGTGAGTGATGCGCAAGTGTCGTTTGAGGTGAACCTGGATTCAGTTGCCCGCAGCGGCGTACGCATTCACCCCAGCGTGCTGCAACTGTCGCGCCGTCGAGCGCCGACGCCATGAGGCCGGCCAAGACGCGACCGACCCTGAGGTCGGTCATCGGCAGAGGGCACATGATCCTGGCCCTGGTGGCGGTGGCGCTGGCCAGTGTGTCCCTGACCCTGCTCGGCGTGCTGGCGCTGCGGGTGTACGCCGAACACAACCTGCACTTGATCGCACGCTCGATCAATTACACCGTGGAAGCGGCTGTGGTGTTCGACGACAGCGCCGCCGCCACTGAAGCCTTGAGCCTGATCGCTTCGACCGAAGAGGTGGCCCAGGCCGAAGTCTTTGATGCCAGTGGCAAGCTGCTGGCGCAGTGGGTGCGGCCGAACAACGGGATGTTGTCGCGGGTTGAACTCGAACTGGCGCATGCCTTGCTCGAGCAACCCATCAGCCAGCCGATCCTTCACCAGGGGCAAACGGTCGGCAGTATCCACCTGACCGGTCATGGCGGCAGCCTGTTGCGCTTCCTGCTCAGCGGCCTGGCGGGCATTGTGATCTGTACCGCGCTCAGTGCCTGGGTGGCGCTGCACCTGGCGCGGCGTCTGTTGAATGGCATCACCGGGCCGCTGCAAAGCCTTGCCGCCGTGGCCCACGCCGCCCGCAGCGAGCGCGACTTCGACCGCCGCGTGCCCCCGGCCCAGATCGCCGAACTCGACAGCCTGGGCAGCGACTTCAATGCCCTGTTGGGCGAAATGGAGGCCTGGCAAAGTCATCTGCAAAGCGAAAACGAAACCCTCGCGCACCAGGCCAGCCACGACAGCCTCACCGGCCTGCCCAACCGTGCATTCTTCGAAGGCCGGTTGATTCGAGCCTTGCGCAGCGCCGCCAAGGTCAACGAACGGGTAGGCGTGCTGTTTCTCGACAGCGATCGTTTCAAAGACATCAACGACAACTTCGGCCACGCCGCCGGCGATGCCGTACTGGTGGCCGTTGCCGAGCGCGTGCGGGCACAGCTGCGCGAAGATGACCTGGTGGCGCGCCTGGGCGGCGACGAATTCGCCGTCCTGCTGGCGCCGCTGAACAAAATCGAAGATGCGCAACGCATTGCCGACAAGATCATTGCCAGCATGGACCAATCGATCCCGCTGCCCGGCAACACCCAGGTCTTGACCTCCCTCAGTATCGGCATCGCCATTTATCCGGATCATGGCGCCACGCCCGGCACCCTGCTCAATGCCGCCGATGTGGCGATGTACCAAGCCAAGCGGCTGTCTTCGGGCAGTCAGCAAACGGCGGAGCCTGTGCACTCTGTCGTCAATGTCCAGCACAGGAGTTAATCCCTTGTTCTCTCACCCTCGCGTTCTATTTATCAGCTTGCTTCTCGCCTGCCTGGCCCTCGGCGGCTGCCAGACCCCGCCGCCCAAAGGCCTGAGCCCGGCACAAGTGGCCGTGCTCAAGCAGCAGGGTTTCGAGCTGACGGACGAAGGCTGGGCCTTCGGCTTGTCTGGCAAAGTGCTGTTTGGCAGCGACGTCGAAACCCTCAACAAGCCCAGCACCGACATCGTCGAGCGCATCGGCAAGGCCCTGGTGGGCGCAGGCATCGAACGCGTACGCGTCGACGGCCACACCGACGCGTCGGGCAAGGAACTCTACAACAAGGCCTTGTCCCTGCGCCGTGCTGAAAGTGTGGGCAAAGTGCTGAGCAGCGTGGGCATGAAACAACAAAACATCCAACTGCGCGGCCTGGGCAGCAGCGAGCCGGTGGCGGAAAATACAACGGCGGCGGGGCGCACCGAGAATCGACGCGTGTCGATTGTAGTCATCGCGGACTAAGGCCCTTCAGCCGCCTCAACTTGAAATACGATCCAATGTGGGAGGGGGCTTGCCCCCGATAGCAGTGTGTCAGCCCATAGATTTGGTAACTGACACTCCGCCATCGGGGGCAAGTCGAATCGTCGCACCGCCCCTCCCACAGTTGTCCGCGCGGCGCATTCAGTCTGCAAAGCGCATCTCCCGCGTCTCCCCCATCAACAACCCCTGATTCTGCTCCGTCACCTCCCGGATGTAATCCCACAACAACGTAATCCGCTTCAACTTCCTCAAATCCTCTCGGCAATACATCCAGAACTGCCGCGTAAGCGCAATCTGCTCCCCCAGCACCGGCAGCAGTCGCGGATCCTGCGCCGCCAAAAAACACGGCAATATCGCCATCGACCGGCCCTGCTGCGCCGCGACGTATTGCGCAATCACACTGGTACTGCGCAGGCTGGCGCTGGCGCCCGGTACTACGTTCGCCAGGTACAGCAACTCCGAGCTGAACGCCAGGTCATCCACGTAGCTGATAAACGGATGCTCGGCCAGATCCGTCGGGCGTTGGATCGGCGGGTGTTGGTCGAGGTAGTCCTGTGTGGCGTACAGCTGCAGTTTGTAATCGCACAGTTTGCAGCACACGTACGGGCCGTGTTCCGGGCGTTCCAGGGCGATGACGATGTCGGCTTCGCGCTTGGACAGGCTGATGAAGTGCGGCAGGGGCAGGATGTCCACCGAGATCGCCGGATAAGTATCGACGAAGTGGCTCAGTTGCGGGGTGACGAAGAAGCTGCCGAAGCCCTCGGTACAGCCCATGCGCACATGGCCGGACAGCGCCACGCCGGAGCCGGAGACTTGTTCGCACGCCATGTGCAGAGTGCTTTCGATGGATTCGGCGTAACCCAGCAAACGCTGGCCCTCGGCGGTCAGGACAAAACCGTTGGTCCGGGATTTTTCGAACAGCAGGGTGCCGAGCGACACTTCCAGCGAGCTGATGCGCCGCGACACCGTGGTGTAGTCAACCGCCAGGCGCTTGGCGGCGACACTGGCCTTGCGGGTGCGGGCCACTTCGAGAAAAAACTTCAGGTCGTCCCAGTTCAGGGAGCCCAGTGATGTGATGTTTTTTTGCATATTGGACCGGATTTTATGTGCGTTCTTATTAGAGATTTGCACATCTATACTCCAAAAACAGTCCGAACGCCTCCTTCTTCAAGGCGATTCACTCTCTGCATAACAACAAGATCCGGAGACCCTCATGAACGCATCTGCCGATATTTCCGTACAACAGGTCAAGTTGCTGATCAACGGCGAGTGGGTCGAGTCCAAGACCACCGAATGGCAAGACATCGTCAACCCGGCTACCCAGCAAGTGCTGGCCAAAGTCCCGTTCGCCACGGCCGATGAGGTCAACGCGGCCATCGATGCGGCCCATCGCGCCTTCCAGACCTGGAAGCTGACGCCGATCGGCGCGCGCATGCGCATCATGCTCAAGCTGCAAGCCTTGATCCGCGAACATTCCAAGCGCATTGCCGTGGTCCTCAGCAACGAGCAGGGCAAGACCATTGCCGATGCCGAGGGCGATATTTTCCGTGGCCTGGAAGTGGTGGAGCACGCCTGTTCCATCGGCACCCTGCAAATGGGCGAATTCGCTGAAAACGTCGCTGGTGGCGTCGATACCTACACGCTGCGCCAACCCATCGGCGTGTGCGCCGGTATCACTCCGTTCAACTTCCCGGCGATGATTCCGCTGTGGATGTTCCCGATGGCCATTGCGTGCGGGAATACCTTCGTCCTGAAACCGTCAGAGCAAGACCCGCTGTCGACCATGCTGCTGGTGGAGCTGGCGCTGGAAGCCGGTGTGCCGGCTGGCGTGCTTAACGTGGTGCACGGCGGCAAGGACGTGGTGGATGCGCTGTGCACCCACAAAGACATCAAGGCCGTGTCCTTCGTCGGCTCGACCGCCGTGGGCACCCACGTCTATGACCTGGCTGGCAAACACGGCAAGCGCGTGCAATCGATGATGGGCGCCAAGAACCACGCGGTGGTGCTGCCGGACGCCAACCGCGAACACACCCTCAATGCCCTGGTCGGTGCCGGTTTCGGCGCGGCGGGCCAACGTTGCATGGCCACCTCGGTGGTGGTGCTGGTGGGCGCGTCCAAGCAATGGCTGCCGGACCTCAAGGCACTGGCGCAAAAGCTCAAGGTCAACGCCGGCAGCGAGGCGGGTACGGATGTGGGCCCGGTGATCTCCAAGCGCGCCAAGGCACGCATTCTGGAGCTGATCGAAAGCGGCGTGAAAGAAGGCGCCACGCTGGAGCTGGACGGCCGCGACATCAAGGTGCCGGGCTTCGAGCAAGGCAACTTTGTCGGCCCGACCCTGTTCTCGGGCGTGACCACCGACATGCGCATCTACACCGAAGAAATCTTCGGCCCGGTGCTGGTGGTGCTGGAGGTCGACACCCTCGATCAAGCCATTGCGCTGGTCAACGCCAACCCGTTCGGCAACGGCACCGGCCTGTTCACCCAGAGCGGCGCGGCGGCGCGTAAGTTCCAGAGTGAAATCGATGTAGGCCAGGTCGGCATCAACATTCCGATCCCGGTGCCGGTGCCGTTTTTCAGCTTCACCGGCTCCCGTGGTTCCAAGCTGGGTGACCTGGGCCCGTACGGCAAGCAGGTGGTGCAGTTCTACACCCAGACCAAGACCGTCACCAGCCGCTGGTTCGATGACGACACGGTCAACGATGGCGTCAACACCACCATCAACCTGCGCTGAGACCTGGGAGACGACCATGAAGATTGCATTTATCGGCCTGGGCAACATGGGCGCGCCCATGGCCCGCAACCTGATCAAGGCCGGGCACGCGCTGAACCTGTTTGACCTGAACCAGACCGTGCTCAAGGAACTGGCCGAGTTGGGCGGTCACATCAGCGACTCCCCGCGTGACGCGGCCCAGGGCGCTGAACTGGTGATCACCATGCTGCCGGCCGCCGCCCATGTGCGCAGTGTGTGGCTGAATGAAGACGGTGTGCTCGCCGGCATCGGCAGCGGCATTCCCGCCGTGGATTGCAGCACCATCGACCCGCAGACCGCCCGAGATGTCGCCGCTGCCGCCGCCCGGCAAGGCGTGGTGATGGCTGACGCTCCGGTGTCCGGCGGCACCGGCGGGGCGCAAGCCGGCACGCTGACCTTCATGGTCGGCGCCACGCCTGAACTGTTCGCCACCCTGCAACCGGTACTGGCGCAGATGGGCCGCAACATCGTGCACTGCGGCGAGGTGGGCACCGGGCAAATCGCCAAGATCTGCAACAACCTGCTGCTGGGCATCAGCATGGTCGGCGTCAGTGAGGCGATGGCCCTGGGCGATGCACTGGGCATCGACACGCAGGTGCTGGCCGGCATCATCAACAGCTCGACCGGGCGCTGCTGGAGTTCGGACACCTACAATCCATGGCCGGGCGTGATTGAAACTGCGCCGTCGTCGCGCGGTTACACCGGCGGTTTTGGCGCCGACCTGATGCTCAAGGACCTGGGCCTGGCCACCGAAGCGGCGCGCCAGGCAAAACAGCCGGTGATCCTCGGTGCGGTGGCCCAGCAGTTGTATCAATCGATGAGCCAGCGTGGGGAAGGGGGTAAGGACTTTTCGGCGATCATTAACAGCTATCGCAAGCCTGAATGATGGGGTGAGTGGAGTTGAGGCAATAAGGTCTACTGTAGGAGCGAGCTTGCTCGCGAAGAACTGACAGACGCCGCGTGCATCCAGGAAACACGCGTTATCGTTGACGTATTTCGCGAGCAAGCTCGCTCCTACAAACGATGTCGGGCGAGCCCGTTCACCGTAGGAAAGCCGCTTGCTGTAGAGATGGCTCAAGCAAACACGAAATACTTACGCACCGTCTCCACCACCTCCCACGTCCCCTTCATCCCGGGCTCCACCACAAAGATATCCCCAGCCCGCAGGTGAATCGGCTCCAAGCCTTCCGGCGTGATGATGCAATAGCCTTCCTGGAAGTGGCAGTACTCCCATTTCACGTAGTCCACGTACCACTTGCCCGGCGTGCAGATCCAGGTGCCCATGATCTTGCTGCCGTCTTCGCTGGTGTAGGCGTTGAGGTTGACGGTGTGCGGGTCGCCTTCGAGCTTTTCCCATTTGCAGGCATCCAGGACCGGCAAGGGATGGGTGTCGCGCAGTACGGTGATGGGCTTGGACATGATGACTCCGAGGCAAGGGAATAAGAGTCGAACCCTATAGCGTCGCAGCGGGGGCTGATGGTCTGGACTCGACATCGGTATGCCCAGAAGCGCAGCCTAATACGAAGCGCGGTCAATGTGGGAGGGGGCTTGCCCCCGATGGCGGCGTGTCAGCCAACTTCTGATTGACTGGCCCACTGCTATCGGGGGCAAGCCCCCTCCCACATTGATTGCCGGTGGCATCGCCACTGTGTTCAGAGGCGGTTCTGCGCGTAAATCAGCGACTTTCTCGCAGTAACTGCGAAAGAACTCCCCGTTCACGCCAGAATTCGCAAGAAAATTCACGTCCGGCCCTCGTATCATTCACCCAGGAATGAGTGAGAGCCGTGAAATGAACCCAATAAAAACGTGGTGGGATATCAGCCCGCCCTTGAGTGCGGCGACCCCGACCTGGCCGGGCGATACGCCGTTCCAGGAAGAGCGCGTGTGGCAGTTCGGGCCGCAGTGCCCGGTGAATGTGGGGCGTGTGACGCTGTCGCCGCACACCGGCGCCCATGTGGATGCGCCGCTGCATTACAGCGCCGACGGCGCGCCGATTGGCGAGGTGTCGTTGGACGTGTACATGGGCCCGTGCCGAGTGTTGCACTGCCTGGGCAGTGGTGCCCTGGTGCAACCGCATCAACTGCAGGGGCGTGTGGATAACCTGCCCGAACGCGTGCTGCTGCGCACTTATCCACAAGCCCCCCTGACGCAATGGGATTCAGACTTCACGGCCATCGCCCCGCAAACCATCGAGCTGCTGGCCGGCCTCGGCGTGCGCCTGATCGGGATCGACACGCCCTCCCTGGACCCGCAACAGTCCAAGACCATGGACTCGCACAACGCTGTGGCGCGCCATGGCATGGCGATCCTCGAAGGCATCGTGCTTGACGACGTACCGGAGGGCGACTACGAACTGATCGCGCTGCCGCTGCGTTTCGCCAACCTGGACGCCAGCCCGGTCCGCGCAATCCTGCGCCCGCTTTTGGAGCCCACGCGATGAGCCAGTGTCCCTTCTCTCCAGAATATAAGCCTGCCGATTACCGACCCCCGGAGGAATGGCACAACGCCGAACTGAATTTTTCCGAGTCCATGAGCTACGGCGACTACCTGGACCTGGGCAAAGTCCTCAGCGCCCAGCACCCGCTGTCGCCGGACCATAACGAAATGCTCTTCATCATCCAGCACCAGACCTCGGAGCTGTGGATGAAACTGATGCTGCACGAACTCAAGGCGGCCCGCGACCATGTGCGCCTCGGTGAGTTGCCGCCGGCGTTCAAGATGCTGGCGCGGGTCTCACGGATCTTCGATCAACTGGTGCATGCCTGGGCGGTGCTGGCGACCATGACGCCGTCGGAGTACAAGGCGATCCGCCCGTTCCTGGGGCAGTCGTCGGGGTTCCAGTCGTTCCAGTACCGCGAGATCGAATTCATTCTCGGCAACAAGAGCCCGGCGCTGCTGCGGCCCCATGCCCATCGCCCGGAGTTGCTGCAGCAATTGCAGGTGGCGATTGCTACGCCGTCGTTGTATGACGAGGCGGTAAACCTGATGGTCAAGGCGGGGCTGGCGATTGATCCCCAGCGCGCCGAACGCGACCCAACGGTGGCGACGGTGCACGATGAGTCGGTAGAAGCGGCCTGGCGCGAGGTGTATCGCGACCCGAGTCGTTACTGGGATTTGTATCAATTGGCCGAGAAGTTTATCGACCTGGAAGATTCATTCCGCCAGTGGCGCTTCCGGCATGTCACCACGGTGGAGCGGATCATCGGCTTCCAACCGGGTACCGGCGGCACGGAAGGTGTGGGTTACCTGCGCAAGATGCTCGACACGGTGCTGTTCCCCGAACTGTGGCGAGTGCGTTCCACGCTCTAAACAAAAGCCCCGGATTACCGGGGCTGATCGTTCCCACGCTCTGCGTGGGAATGTAGCTTTGGACGCTCTGCGTCCGCTTCCAGAGTCGCGACGCGGAGCGTCACAGGATGCATTCCCACGCGGAGCGTGGGAACGATCAACATTAGCCATATCAGTGGCTGACACACTGCAATCGGGGGCAAGCCCCCTCCCACATGGGTTACTGCGCTGTCACGACCTTCGCGTTTCGGACTCGCAACCGATACGCCACATAGATAATCCCCACCCACACCGGCATCGCATACACCGACTCACGAATATCCGGGATCGCCAGCATCACGCTGATGATCACCAGCATGAACGCCAGGCACAGGTAGTTGCTGAACGGGAACCAGAAGGTCTTGAACGACGGCGTCACGCCTTGCTCGCCCATGGCCTTGCGGAACTTGATGTGGGTGATGCTGATCAGCGCCCAGTTGATCATCAGCGAGGCAACCACCAATGCGAACAGCAATTCCAGGGCACTCTTCGGCGCAACGTAGTTGACCACCACGCACAGCAGGGTCACCAGCGCCGAAATCGCCAGCGCCCGCAATGGCACGCCTTGCTTGTTGAGCTTCATCAACGCCTTGGGTGCGTCGCCTTGCTCGGCCAGGCCGAACAGCATGCGGCTGTTGCAGTACACGCCGCTGTTGTAGACCGACAGCGCCGCGGTCAGCACCACGAAGTTGAGGATGTGCGCAGCGGTGTCATTGCCGATCAGCGAGAAAATCTGCACGAACGGGCTACCGCTGTAGGGATCGCCCGACGCGCCGAGGGTTTGCAGCAGTTGGTCCCACGGGTACAGCGACAGCAGCACGGCGAGGGCGCCGACGTAGAAAATCAGGATCCGGTACACCACCTGGTTGATCGCCTTCGGGATCACCTTGCGCGGCTCGCTGGCCTCGGCGGCGGTGATGCCGACCAGCTCCAGGCCACCGAACGAGAACATGATGAACGCCATCGACATCAACAGTCCCATGCCACCGTTCGGGAAGAAACCGCCGTGGCTCCACAGGTTGCTGACCGACGCCTGCGGGCCGCCGGTACCGCTGAACAGCAGGTAGCAGCCGAGCACGATCATGCCGACAATCGCCACCACCTTGATGATCGCGAACCAGAACTCGGCTTCACCGAAGAACTTCACGTTCAGGGTGTTGATCAGGTTGACCGCGACAAAGAACACCAGCGCACTGACCCAGGTCGGGACTTCCGGCCACCAGAACTGGATGTATTTGCCCACGGCCGTCAGTTCGGCCATGCCCACCAACACGTACAGCACCCAGTAGTTCCAGCCTGCGAGAAAGCCCGCGTAACCGCTCCAGTATTTATGCGCGAAGTGGCTGAAAGATCCGGCCACCGGCTCTTCGACGATCATCTCGCCGAGCTGGCGCATGATCAGGAAGGCGATGAAACCGGCTATCGCGTAACCCAGGATCATCGACGGCCCTGCCGACTTGAGCACCCCGGCCGAGCCGAGGAACAGCCCCGTGCCAATCGCCCCTCCCAAGGCGATCAATTGAATGTGCCGGTTCTTCAGGCCGCGCTTGAGGCCCACCGGGTTTACCATGTCATCCGCCATTAACGTTCCCTTCATACTTGTTTTTCTTAAGGGTGAGTGCTGGCGCATCAGCCCCTCAGAAGTGCTGAGGGGCAGATATTACTCTGCGTAAACTTTTCGTAATACAGCTGGACGCCATCAAGTGCCTGATCCGCAGCGCGCCCACGCGTTTGGCGGGCAGGGGCTATTTGCGCAGGACCAGATCCAGCACCTCATCCCGATCCTTGATTTTCTGCAGCACAATCTCCGAACGTATATCCACGACCCCCGCCGTGCGGTTGAGTTGGTTCACGATAAAGTCCGAAAAATGCTTGAGGTTGCGCGCCTGGACCCGCAGCACATAGTTGCTCGCGCCGGTGACCACATAGGCACTGGCCACCTCCGGCCAGCCCTGTACTTTCTCGATGAAGGTCTCATGCCAATCTTCCACATCCTGGCGCAAGGACAGGTGCACGATGGCCTCAAGCTCAATGCCCAGCTGCTCGGCATTGAGTACCGCCCGATAGCCGCTGACCACGCCTTCGCTTTCCAGCAGGCGCAGACGGCGCAGGCAGGCCGAGGGTGACAGCGCGACTTTTTCCGCCAGTTCCTGGTTGCTGATACGGCCATCCTGTTGCAGGAAATGCAGGAGGCGCAGGTCGGTGGCGTCAAGAATCATAATTTGAATAAATCCGCGTTTTTGGAAGTTAAATTCGAATTTCCTACAGCTTAAATAGCGCTTCACCTACCACTTTGCACGAAAATTCTCTAAAGCTTCGTTCATTATTTGGTCCATCTTCTCTTATAAAAACCAGGACAGACCATGACCACCCGAAGCCATTGCCAAGCCCTCGACGTCCAGGACCCGCTGGCGCCTTTGCGCGATCAGTTCGCCTTGCCGGCGGGCGTCATCTACCTCGACGGTAATTCCCTCGGCGCGCGTCCGCTGGCCTCGCTGGCGCGGGCGCAACAGGTGATCGCCGAGGAATGGGGCAACGGCCTGATTCGCAGTTGGAACAGTGCCGGATGGGCGGACCTGTCCCTGCGCCTGGGCAATCGCCTGGCACCGCTGATCGGCGCCGGCGAGGGCGAAGTGGCGGTGACCGATACCACGTCCATCAACCTGTTCAAGGTGCTCAGCGCGGCGCTGAGCGTACAGCGCGAGCGTGCGCCGGCGCGCAAGGTGATCGTCAGCGAAGCGAGCAATTTTCCCACCGACCTGTACATCGCCGAGGGCCTCGCCGAGCTGCTGCAACAGGGTTATGTGCTGCGCCTGGTCAACAGCCCGGACGAACTGCCCAGCGCCATCGACCAGGATGTGGCGGTGGTGATGGTCACCCACGTCAACTACAAGAGCGGCTATATGTATGACATGCACGCGCTCACCGCCTTGAGCCATGAGTGCGGCGCGTTGAGCCTCTGGGACCTGGCGCATTCGGCCGGTGCCGTGCCCATCGATCTGCACGCGGCCGGGGCCGATTATGCGATTGGCTGCACCTACAAATACCTCAATGGCGGCCCGGGCTCCCAGGCGTTCGTGTGGGTCAACCCCGCGTTGGTGGACCTGGTGCGCCAGCCGCTGTCGGGCTGGTTCGGGCATACCCGTCAGTTTGCGATGGAGTCCAACTACGCGCCGAGTGCCGGCATCGCCCGCTACCTGTGCGGCACCCAGCCGATCACCTCGCTGGCCATGGTGGAATGCGGGCTGGAGATATTTGAACAGACGGACATGGCCAGCCTGCGCAGCAAATCCCTGGCGTTGACCGATCTGTTTATCGAGCGGGTCGAGGCACGCTGCGCCGTTCATGGCTTGAAGCTGATCACCCCGCGTGAACACGCCAGGCGCGGCAGTCATGTGAGTTTCGAACACCCTCAAGGGTATGCGGTGATACAGGCGCTGATCGCCCGGGGCGTGATCGGTGACTACCGTGAGCCGCACATCATGCGATTCGGTTTTACCCCGCTGTACACACGCTTTACCGACGTGTGGGATGCGGTGGAAATCCTCGGTGACATTCTCGACAACACCACCTGGGACCAGCCGCAATTCAAGGTGCGTAACAGCGTGACCTAAGAGCTTAAGCGTACCCCGCCCTCTGTAGGAGCGAGCTTGCTCGCGAAAAACTCACAGGCACCGTGTTCATTCAGGAAGCACGCGTTATCGTTGACATTTTTCGCGAGCAAGCTCGCTCCTACAGCGGGCCAGGTACGCTTGACTGACTGGCATCAGGACTTGTCATCTGTGACAACAGCAGCAATCACAATAATAAAGGGGCACGCCACGTGACCACGCCAGACAACGGCTTTGCAGAAATCACCCACCGCGAACTGGGCCTCAGGCGCCAGCTCACATCCGGGCAAATGAGCATGATCGCCATCGGCGGCGCCATTGGTACCGGGCTGTTCATGGGCAGCGCCTACGCGATTGGCTATGCCGGGCCCAGCGTATTGCTCAGCTACGCCATCGGTGCGTTGATTACCTTGATCCTGATGGGGTGCCTGGCGGAGATGACGGTGGCCCATTCCACCTCCGGCTCTTTTGGCGCCTACGCCGAGTTTTATATTGGCCCGCTGGCCGGGTTCCTGGTGCGTTATGCCTATTGGGCGGCGATTGTGCTGGCAGTCGGCGCCGAAGTGACGGCGGTGGCGATGTACATGAAGTACTGGTTCACCAACGTGCCGGAATGGGTATGGATCGTGTCGTTCTCCAGCGTGTTGATCCTGCTCAATGCGATCAGCGTGAAGACCTTTGGCAACTTCGAATACTGGTTCTCCACCATCAAAATCAGCGCGATCGTCGGCTTCATCATCCTGGCGGTGTACGTGGTGTTCGGCTCCGGCAACCCGGAATATGGCGTGCAGAACTACACGGCCCATGAGGGGTTTTTCCCCCATGGGTTGAGCGGTATGTGGATCGCGGTAATCGTGTCGATCTTCAGCTATCTCAGTGTGGAGATGATCGCGGTGGCTGCCGGTGAAGCGGCCGACCCGGAGCGAGCGGTGAAGAAAGCCTTTCGCGCGACTCTCGTGCGCCTGGTGGTGTTCTACCTGCTGACCCTGGCCCTGATGCTGGCCATCGTGCCGTGGAACCAGGCGGGTCAGGCCCAGAGCCCGTTCGTCACAGTGATGCAGACCATCGGCATTCCCGGCGCCACCGGGGTGATGAATTTCGTGATTCTGGTCGCGGCGCTGTCGGCGATGAACAGCCAGCTCTACATCACCACGCGCATGATGTTCAGCCTGTCCCGCGCAGGGTTTGCGCCCAGGTCCATGGGCGCGTTGAGCAACAGCGGTATCCCGCTCAATGCCTTGCTGCTGTCCAGCTCCGGTATCGCATTGGCGACCCTGCTCAATGTGCTGTACCCGGACAGTTCGTTCACGCTGATGATGGCGATCTCGATGTTTGGGGCAATTTTCACCTGGTTCATGATCTTCCTCACGCACCTGTTTTTCCGGCGCTACCGCAAGCGCCACGGCGGGCCGACGCTGTCCTTCGAGCTGCGCCTGTTTCCGTACAGCACCTTGCTGGGGCTGGTACTGATGGGCGCGGTGATGATCACCACGTATTTCACCGAGGCGTTCAGGATGACCCTGGTGTTTGGCGTGCCGTTCCTGCTGATCCTGAGCGCGGTATATTACGGGTTTTTCCGCAAGGGCAGGGCCGGGGCATCGAGCAAGGCCCTGGTATGACACCGGCAGGTGTTCGAACGACGGCAGTTGACGGCATACTCCCGGCATGATGACTTTTCTGACGTTCTATCAAAACCTCGGCCCGGCCCTGACGCTGTTGGTTGTCGGCACGTTCCTGCTGGCCGGTATGGTCAAGGGAGTGATTGGCCTTGGCCTGCCCACGGTGGCCATGGGCATGCTCGGCCTGGCTATGCTGCCGGCGCAGGCTGCGGCGTTACTGATCATTCCGTCGACGGTCACCAACCTCTGGCAACTGGCGTTGGGTGGTCACCTGGGTACCTTGCTCAAGCGCCTGTGGCCGATGTTGCTGCTGGTTGTCCTCGGTGCCGGGCTGGGCACGCTGTGGCTGGGCCTGGACGGTGGGCCGTGGGTGGTACGCGCGTTGGGCGCAGCGTTACTGGTGTATGCGCTGAGTGGATTATTCCTGCCGACCTTCAAGGTGCAACCCCGAACGGAGCGCTGGCTTGGCCCGCTGTGCGGGCTGGTCACGGGCGTCATCACGGCGGCCACCGGCGTGTTCGTGATTCCTGCGGTGCCGTACCTGCAGGCGCTAGGGTTGAGCCGCGATCAGTTGGTGCAGGCGCTGGGGCTGTCGTTCAGCGTCTCGACCCTCGCGCTGGCCGGCGGGCTCGCCTGGCGCGGCGCGCTCGGTGGCGGTGAAATCAGTGCATCGTTGTTGGCGCTGGTGCCGGCGTTGCTGGGGATGTGGTTGGGCCAGGTAGTGCGCCAGCGCATCAGTGCGCTGTGGTTCAAGCGCGGATTTTTCAGTGGTATGGCGCTATTGGGAGGCCATTTGTTGCTCAGTGGTCAATAATGAGCCCGAGCCGATAACCAGGACAGCCCGTGAAAGCCCGATCCGATGAACTACAGATTTTTGTCAGCGTGATCGAGTGCGGCTCGATTTCCGCCGCCGCCGAGCAGGTCGGCCAGACGCCGTCGGCGGTCAGCCGCACCTTGTCGCGCCTGGAGGCCAAGCTCGATACCACCCTGATCAACCGCACCACGCGGCGCATGGACTTGACCGAGGAGGGCCGGTACTTCTTCGAGCAGGCCAAGGTGATCCTGGCGCAAATGCAAGAGCTGGAAGAGCGTCTGTCGTCACGCCAGCAAAAACCGGCCGGGCGGCTGCGCATCAATGCGGCGGTGCCGTTCATGCTGCACGGGATCATGCCGTACATCGGCGAGTTTCGTGGCCTGTACCCGGATATCCAATTGGAGCTCAACAGCGACGACGTGATCATCGACCTGCTGGAGCAAAGCACCGACATTGCCATTCGTATCGGCACCCTGGCCGACTCCACCCTGCATGCCCGCGCCCTGGGCAGCACGCCGCTGCATATCCTGGCCAGCGCCGCATACCTCAAGCAATACGGCACGCCGACCACCGTCGCCGAGTTGGCCGGGCATACGTTGCTGGGGTTCACCCACACCGACACCCTCAACCATTGGCCGCTGCGCCATGCCGAAGGTGACCGCTGGCTGATCCAGCCGGGCATTGCCGCCTCCAGCGGTGAAACCGTGCGCCACCTGGCATTGGAGGGGCAGGGCATTTGCTGTCTGTCCAACTTCATGACCCACAAAGACATCGATGCCGGGCGCCTGGTGCCACTGCTGGACACCTTCAACAGTGGCTACCGCCAGCCGATCCATGCGGTGTACTACCGCAACTCCCAACTGGCGTTGCGTATCCAGTGCTTCCTGGACTTTATCCAGGCCAAATTGGCGCGTTATGCCCGCTGATTCGTGACTGCCGCGCAAGAGTGAATTGGCCGGCACGGGGTTATTCGACGCCGGGGGCTGCTGGATACTGGGCTCATCACTTACCCAGTCAGGAGCACTCTCCATGAATGTATTCGTTACCGGCGCAGCCGGTTTTATCGGCGGTTCCATCGCCACCGGCCTGGTCAAGGCCGGGCACGCCGTCACTGGCCTGGTGCGCAGCGCCGAGCAAGCTACTGAAATGACGGCACTGGGCATCACCCCAGTAATCGGCACCCTCGATGACGCGGCGGTCTTGACCGCACAGGCGCAGCAAGCCGATGCGGTGATCAACGCCGCCAGCAGCGACCATCGCGCCGGCGTCGAAACCCTGCTGGCTGCCTTGAAAGGCTCCAACAAGCCGTTCCTGCACACCAGCGGTTCGAGCATTGTCGGCGACGCGTCGGGCGGCAAGGCCAGTGATGTCATTTACTTCGAAGACAATCTGCCGCAGCCGACCGCCGACAAGGCCCCTCGGGTGGCGATCGATAACCTGATCCTGGCCGCCGCCAGGGAGGGTGTGAATTCGGCCGTGATCTGTAACACCCTGATCTACGGTCACAGCCTGGGCGTGAAACGCGACAGCGTGCAATTGCCGCGCTTGCTCAAGCAGGCTCGCAACAGTGGTGTGGTACGTCATGTGGGGCCGGGGCAGAACATCTGGTCCAATGTGCATATCGAAGACGTGGTCGCGCTGTACCTGCTGGCGCTGACGAACAATGTGCCGGGCACGTTCTACTTCGTGGAAAGCGGCGAAGCGGCCTTTATCGACATGACCACGGCGATTGCCCAGGCGTTGAACCTGGGCGAGCCGCAGGACTGGCCATTGGCCGATGCTGAGGCCGAGTGGGGTTATGAAATGGCCAACTACGGGCTGGGCTCCAACAGCCGAGTGCGCGGCAAGCATGCCCGGGAACGGCTGGGCTGGGTGCCGACGCGTACGTCGGTGGTGGAGTGGATTCGTCACGAGATGGTGTGATGTTCGCTTGATACCGGGGTGAGGCTATCGGGGGCAAGCCCCCTCCCACATTTGAACTGTGAGTACATTCAAAGTGTGGGAGGGGGCTTGCCCCCGATGGCGGCCTCAGGGCCGACCAGGATGTTGGACCGAGTACATATCCGTTTCTGCGGTCACGGCCACTTAGGGTTCCGCCCTGACGGCGGGTCACTTTGGAAAAGCCCCAAAGTAACCAAAGGGCTCTT
>NZ_CVTX01000180.1:0-17019 GCF_900005715.1 Pseudomonas sp. 34 E 7 | reverse complement strand
AGCCTGCGTTCGGCCAGCGTGGTTTAACGGGGCGCCTGAGATCAAGATCAAAAGCAGATCAAGAGCGACTCGCTTCGCATCGTGGTTACGGTTGGGCGCTACAGAGTTGTGTAGATACCTATGCCCCGATTGGGGTCGCCTCGGTCTTCGAGGCTAGCCCCGCCCCGCTCAATTCCGTACCATTCCCCGCCTTATCCCCCGCAACTCCCTGGTACTCCATGAAGCTCACCCGTCTGCGCGCCGATGCCCTGGCCGGCCTCACCACGTCATTTGCATTGCTGCCCGAATGCATCGCCTTCGCCCTGGTGGCCCATCTCAACCCGCTGATGGGGCTCTACGGCGCTTTTATCATTTGCACCCTCACCGCGTTGTTCGGCGGCCGGCCCGGCATGGTGTCCGGTGCGGCCGGTTCCATGGCGGTGGTGATCGTGGCACTGGTGGTGCAACACGGCGTGGAATATCTGCTGGCGACCGTGCTGCTGGGCGGCTTGATCATGCTCGCGTTCGGCCTGTTGCGCCTGGGCAAGCTGGTGCGCATGGTGCCCCACTCGGTGATGCTGGGGTTCGTCAACGGCCTGGCGATTATCATTGCGCTGGCGCAGTTGGAGCACTTCAAAAGGGGTGAAGCCTGGCTCAGCGGTACACCGCTGTACGTGATGGTCGCGCTGGTCGCGGTCACCATGGCCATCGTCTACCTGCTGCCACGGCTGACCCGCGCCGTGCCGCCGGCCCTGGTGGCGATCCTCGGCGTGGGCCTGGCCGTGTACCTGCTCGGCTTGCCTACCCGCACCCTCGGCGATATGGCGCACATCGCAGGCGGCCTGCCGACCTTCGCGCTGCCGCAGATCCCTTGGACCCTGGAGACCCTTGGGATCATCGCGCCTTATGCGTTCCTGATGGCAATGGTCGGCCTGCTGGAAACACTGCTGACCCTCAACCTCACCGACGAAATCACCGAGACGCGTGGCTACCCTGACCGCGAAAGCGTGGCCCTGGGCGCTGCGAATATGGTCTCGGGCCTGTTCGGCGGCATGGGCGGTTGCGCGATGATCGGGCAAACCGTGATCAACCTCAGTTCCGGCGGGCGTGGGCGGTTCTCCGGGGTGTTTGCAGGGGTGATGATCCTGCTGTTCATTCTGTTTCTGTCGCCGCTGATCGAGCGGATTCCGCTGGCGGCCCTGGTGGGGGTGATGTTCGTGGTGTCCCAGCAGACGTTCGCCTGGGCGTCGTTGCGGGTGATCAACAAGGTCCCGCTCAATGACGTGCTGGTAATCATCGCAGTGACGGTCATCACCGTGTTCACCGACCTGGCGACCGCCGTGCTGTGCGGTATCGTCATCGCTGCGCTGAATTTCGCCTGGCAACAGGCGCGTGAGCTGTATGCCGATGAACACTTGGAAGCCGACGGCAGCAAACTGTATCGCCTGCACGGCACCTTGTTCTTTGCCTCGACCACGCCGTTCCTGAATCAATTCGACCCGGCCAACGACCCGGCCCAGGTAACGCTCGACTGCCGTCACCTGAGCTTCGTCGACTATTCAGCGATTGCCGCGCTGATGACCCTGCGCGAGCGCTACAGCAAAGCGGGCAAGCATTTGCGCGTGCTGCACCTCTCGGAGCGCTGCAAGAAGCTGCTCAAGCGTGCCAGGGTTCAGCACGACTGACCTGCAGCAGCCTATGGCCCGACCAGGTTTTCGAGTTCCTGCGCCCGGGTCTGGGTCATGTCCAGCACACAGCCGGAGCCGTTGACCTGATCGATGGTGCCGCCGGTGGCGCTGCCTGCAAAGGCGCAATTGGCGTCACGGTATTTGATCCACAGGCGCTGCAGGTCCTGCAGTTGCTGCTTGCGGTTGCCTTCCTGGGCGGCCAGCGCAGTCTTGTAAGCCTTGTTCAGCCGCGCATCCTGCACCTTGGCCTCCTTGACATTGCAGCCGACCATATCGGCGGTGGTGTTCGCGCCGTCCATGCATTTGTTCTGCGCCGGGTTATCGGCGGCGGCGGCAGTGCCGCAGAGGGCGAGAAGCAGGGCGCCGGCGGCGAGCGTTGTGCGAATCATCAGTGTTTTTCCTGGCATCGATGGATGTGCAGTGTATGACTCGACGGCGCACGCTGAGTTTCCGACCTTTATCTGAAGGTCATGTAAGAACACCCCCTGAATTTTCATGCGGCGGCGTCGGGCATATCCCACCGCGACAGCGCTTATCCCTGCGCGGTAATTACTTTCATAAAATTTGAAAACCCTCTCCGGTAATGATTTATGAGTTTCACAACGTATTCGACGTGACCCTTTCCGAGGAGTACCGCATGGCCGCATCACCGGGCTTCGGGCTATTGGCATATGCCGCCATCGCCATCATTGCTTTGATCGTGCTGATCGCACGTTACCGGCTCAATCCGTTTATCGTCATCACCCTGGTGTCCATTGGCCTGGCGCTGATGGCCGGGATGCCGGCGGACACCATCATGGGCTCTTACGAGGCGGGCGTCGGCAAGACCCTGGGGCATATCGCCCTGGTCGTGGCGCTGGGCACCATGCTTGGCAAGATGATGGCCGAGTCCGGTGGCGCGGAGCAGGTGGCCCGTACGTTGATCAACCGTTTCGGCGAGCGTAATGCCCACTGGGCCATGGTCTGCATCGCGTTCCTGGTGGGGTTGCCGCTTTTTTTCGAGGTGGGCTTTGTGTTGCTGGTGCCGATCGCCTTCACCGTGGCGCGGCGCGTGGGCGTGTCGATCCTGATGGTCGGCCTGCCGATGGTCGCCGGCCTGTCGGTGGTGCATGCGCTGGTGCCGCCGCACCCGGCGGCGATGATGGCGGTGCTGGCGTATAACGCCTCCGTCGGGCAGACCGTGTTGTATGCGATCCTGATCGGTATTCCGACGGCGATCATCGCCGGCCCGGTCTACGCCAAATTCATCGTGCCGCACATTCACCTGCCGGCGGAAAACCCGCTGGAGCGCCAGTTTATCGAGCGCGAACCGCGTACCCGTTTGCCGAGCTTCGCGCTGACCATGGGCACCATCCTGTTGCCGGTCGTGCTGATGATGATCGGCGGTTGGGCCAATGTGATTTCCACGCCTGGCACCGGCTTTAACCAGTTCCTGTTATTTATCGGCAACTCGGTGATCGCACTGTTGGTGGCGACCCTGGTGAGTTTCTGGACGCTGGGCCTGGCCCAGGGCTTCAACCGTGAGTCGATCCTCAAGTTCACCAATGAATGCCTGGCGCCCACGGCAAGCATCACCCTGCTGGTGGGGGCGGGCGGTGGCTTGAACCGCATCCTGGTGGATGCCGGCGTCACTAACGAAATCCTCGGCCTGGCCCATGCGTTCCAGCTGTCGCCACTGGTGATGGGCTGGTTGTTCGCCGCGCTGATGCGTATCGCCACGGGCTCGGCCACGGTGGCCATGACCACGGCGTCCGGTGTAGTGGCGCCGGTCGCTTTGGGCATGGGTTATCCACACCCTGAATTGCTGGTCTTGGCGACCGGTGCAGGTTCGGTGATCTTTTCCCACGTCAACGACGGCGGCTTCTGGCTGATCAAGGAATACTTCAATATGACGGTGATCCAGACCTTCAAGACCTGGACCGTGCTGGAAACCCTGATTTCGGTGGTGGCCTTCGGTCTGACCTACGGTCTGTCCTGCCTTTTGTAAACGGGAGCCCCATGGACATCCTCTACCAGATCCGCGCCCGCCAGGACTCTTTCAGCGCCGGCGAAGGGCGTATCGCCAGGCTGATGCTCGACGATGTGGGCTTTGCCGCGTCGGCCAGCCTGGAAGCGCTGTCGCAACGGGCCGAGGTCAGTACCGCCACCTTGTCGCGCTTTGCGCGCAGTGTCGGTTGTCGCGACTTGCGTGACCTGCGCCTGCAGTTGGCCCAGGCCAGCGGGGTTGGCAGCCGCTTCCTGGACCCGGCGGGGCTGCCGGAACAATCGGCATTTCATCGGCAGATTCTCGGAGATATCGAAGCGACGTTGCGCCAGCACCTGGCTGGCTTCAATCAGCACAGCTTTGTCGATGCGGTGAGCCTGCTGGGCAAGGCACGGATGATCCACGCGTTCGGCATGGGCGGCCCGTCGAGCCTGTGCAGCGATGAATTGCAGGTGCGGCTGGTGCGCCTGGGCTATCCGATTGCGGCCTGCCACGACCCGGTGATGATGCGGGTGACGGCCGCGACCCTGGGGCCGGAACAGGCGCTGATCGTCTGCTCGCTGAGCGGACTGACCCCCGAACTGTTGGATGTGGTGACACTGGCGCGCAACTACGACGCGCGCGTTGTCGCCATCACCCTGGCCGATTCGCCGCTGGCCGGGCTGGCGGACGTGCTGCTGCCGCTGCAACCGGCGGAAACCCATTTTATCTACAAGCCTACGGCTGCGCGCTACGGCATGCTGCTGGCCATCGACCTGCTGGCCACCGAGCTGGCGCTGGCCATGCCCGACGCCAACCAGGAACGCCTGCGCCGGATCAAACTCGCCCTGGACGATTATCGCGGCGGCCCTGACAGCCTGCCGCTTGGAGACTGAAATGACGTACGACACGCTGATTCGCCAGGCGCTGATCATTGATGGCAGCAACACGCCTGGGTACCTCGCCGACGTGGGGGTGCGCAACGGGCGTATCGAGACGATCGGCGACCTGTCGGCGGCGACGGCCGAGCATGAAGTTGACGCCACCGGCTACGTACTGGCGCCGGGCTTTGTCGATGTGCACACCCACGACGACACCGTGGTGATCCGCCACCCGCAGATGCTGCCCAAGCTCAGCCAGGGCGTGACCACGGTGATTGTCGGCAACTGTGGCATCAGCGCTTCACCGGTGAGCCTGCGTGGCAATCCACCCGATCCGATGAACCTGTTGGGCGATGCCGAGGCGTTTGCCTACCCGCGCTTTATCGATTATCGCGCGGCGGTCGAACGCGCCCACCCCGCAGTCAATGTCGCCGCACTGATCGGCCACACGGCACTGCGCAGCAATCATATGGACGACCTGCACCGCACGGCTGCAGCGCATGAAATCGCGGCCATGCGCATGCAATTACAGGAGAGCCTTGACGCCGGTGCCCTGGGTTTATCCACAGGCCTTGCCTACGCCAGCGCATTCAATGCAGAGACCGAGGAGGTGCTGCAACTGAGCGAAGAGCTGAGCGCTTATGGCGCGGTGTACACCACGCATTTGCGCAGCGAGTTCGAGCCGGTATTGGAGGCGATGGACGAAGCGTTTTCAATCGGCCGACATGCCCGGGCGCCCGTGATTATTTCTCACCTCAAGTGCGCCGGTGCGGGGAACTGGGGGCGCAGCCCGCAGCTGTTG
Organism: Pseudomonas sp. 34 E 7; assembly: GCF_900005715.1. NCBI lineage: Bacteria > Pseudomonadati > Pseudomonadota > Gammaproteobacteria > Pseudomonadales > Pseudomonadaceae > Pseudomonas > Pseudomonas sp. 34 E 7. The sequence goes on along the minus strand of NZ_CVTX01000180.1, from coordinate 11,706 downwards.
GCGTCGCTTGAGGCGGCGGCGAAAACCCAGCCGGTGGGCTGTGATTGTTATCCCTATGCGGCCAGCTCGTCGACCCTGGACCTCAAGCAGGTCACTGACGCGTTCCGCATCACCATCACCTGGTCCACACCCCATCCTGAAATGGGCGGGCGTGACCTGCAGGACATTGCCGCCGAGTGGGGCATTGCGCTGATGGACGCCGCCCGCCGCCTGCAACCCGCCGGTGCGGTGTATTACGGAATGGATGAGGCGGATGTGCGACGTATTCTTGCGCATCCTCTGTCGATGATCGGCTCCGACGGGTTGCCCGAAGACCCGTTTCCCCACCCCCGATTGTGGGGCGCGTTCCCACGGGTGCTGGGACATTTCAGTCGTGATGTCGGATTGTTCCCGTTGCACACCGCGGTGCACAAAATGACCGGGCTGTCAGCGGCGCGCTTCGGCCTGGCTGAGCGTGGCGAAATCCGTGAAGGGCACTGGGCCGACCTGGTGTTGTTCGATCCGCTGCAGGTGCGCGACAGGGCGGACTTCAAGGCGCCGCAGCGTGCAGCCGAGGGGATCGAGGGCGTCTGGGTCAACGGGGTGTTGAGCTATCGCCAGGGGCAGGCGACGGGGCAGCGATCGGGGCGTTTTTTGGTGCGCAGCGGGGATTTGCGTCAGGGCTTCGGGCTGGCGTCGGGCACATGAATTAACGTTTTTCGGCGGTGGATAACGTGTCGGAATATGCCCAATGAGCGCTTACAAAAAGCGGATTGAGTGTGCGCAACCGCTCTCTAAGATGAGCAGGTCGCTTCCGGAGAATCCGTATGAATACTCAATCCATAAGCTCCAGTCATGTCGGTAACCTTCCTGTCTCTGTCCTCGCTTCGACCACCGGTGCCGCACCTGGCGCCACGCTAAATTCAGGCGCCGATGCGGTATCGGCGTTCCCCTTTCCCCGCGATACCCTCAAAGGCTGGATCCAGGAAAAAGTCTGGAACGAGACCAATCAATGGGTCGATCCGGACAAGGTTTACCTGCATCGCTTCTCACCCGCCGCCAGCACCCGCAACGGCAGTGCCGTCACAGGCTGGGAGCATCGTGCAAAGCCCGAGTCGTCGATGACACTCACCGAGGCCGTCGCCAGTAATTTTTTCTCGGCCGAACGCTACGGGATGGCCGGCAAGGCCCAGGCCGTGGCGCACTTCATGTCTTCGAACACCAGCCCGTTTTCGCTGTTCGACAGCGAGAGTGTGCCGGATTTTTTCAGCCGGCTCGGCCGTCTGGTGCTGGATCGAACGGGGCCGGGTTATCTCTATTCGAAAATTCATGACGATGTGCCCAATGCCAGGGAGACGTGGCGGGACCTGGATTCAGTCTATGGCCTCTACCTGGATGGCCCGGGCAAGGGCAAGTACGATGCGGACAATCAACTGCGAATCAAGCCCAGTGAGTTATTGAAGCTGGTCCGAGAGGGCGATCTGCAGAAAAAAGTGACCGCCAGGCTGGATGAATTCTGGACGCAGCATGGCAGTGAATGGCGGGCGTTGGCCAAGCAACAGTTTGTGATGGAGGCCCGTGCCGCGCGCGCCCTCAACCAGCAGGACCCCAGTCAGGGGCTCAGCCCGCAGGCCTACGCCGGTGTCATGAAGGCCGCCGCGCCCAATGTGCCGCTCGAAGGGCCGGTCACGAAAGCGCAGTTGCAGGCAGAGGCCGCGCCAGAGGGGGACGTCAAGGCGTTATGCTTCGACATCAATGGCTATCGATCCAACGACATCCTGCGTTTTGTGACCAAGGATGGCGCTGAAACCTTGTGTTTTCCGGGGGGCAAGCCTGCCTTCAAAACATTCAAGGACCGCGCCGCAGTGGATCAATGGGTGGTGGAGCAGAGCAGGGACCCTGTCAAGGCAGCGGCGCTGGAAGAGCATTTTGCGTTGCGTGATCGCCAGCAGAGTGTATTCGGTGCCCTGAGTGTCAACGGCGTAGACAGTACCTTGAATAAGATCGGCACGGGCGCGATGGCGGCCAATGACAGTCACATCAACACCCGCAACGTCCCGATTGGCGGCGATGTGTTCACCTTCATGGCCAATCAGACACGTCAGCGTATCAACGACGACGCAGACACTGAAATGAAGTCCAACGCCGAAGTCTACAAGGACGATGCGTTAGGCATGCTGCAAGCGGGCAACGCGGTGTTTTCCATTCCCATGGCATTGCTCGGTCCGATTGGCCTCGCCCTGGGCGCTACCTCATACGGGGTTCAAGTGGGCATGGAAATCGACCAGGCCGTTGAAGGCGACACCCAGGCCGAGCGCAAAAGCGGTTTGCATGCCGCCGTAACGGATGTGGCGACCATGGCGTTTTTCCATGCACTGGGCAAGGCCGCCCCCACTGAGGGCGACTCCACTGGCCAGGCAGGCGCACAAACGACGCAAGGTGAAACCGTCGGCGCGAGCGGTGATAAACCGTTTTTCAACTATCGGCGGGTGAACGGGCAAATCGGTGTGCTGATGAGCCCCAATCAGCCACCTCGATTACCCGCCGTGCAGGAGGGCCAAGTGAACCCCTTATGGGATTCATCCATGGACATCTACCTGCTGCCGGGTTCCAAGCGTCCCCTGGTACCGCCCACCTATGAAATAGTGGCAGACGCTCCGGTCACGCCCAAGAAACCGAGAATCGACGAGTCGGAAACCGAGCTGTCGGACGATGAGCGCTCGCCTTCTTCCGTCGACTCGAACGCCACATCGTCCGGGGATTATGAGGCGTATGACGATGACAGCGTGCTCAAGACCAATCCGTTCAAAGTCAGCGTCAGCCTGCCTGCCGGTGGGTATTTCAACAGTCGTGGCATGATTGAGCGCACTGACGTGCCGAAGTTGTATCGCGTCGAAAAGGCCGACCGCGTAGAGCGTCGGGGCGATCCGGAAGATACCGGGTTTCGCGATTCGAATTTCTTCTCCGGTCCGGAAAAGATGATGGATGGCAACGTCGTGGTCGCCTCCCGCTCAAAGGAGGCGGCGAAGTACTTTGGTGAAACCGAATTCGCCGGCCAATACAACCTTTACGAAATCGACAGTCGCGGCATTCCCGTCGTGTCCTTCAATGAAAATATCGATGCCAATCCCCAGTTCGTCGAAGCGCGCCAGTGTGTGGCGTCAGGCACTATTGAACGCCTGCGCAACGAAGGCCGCTTGCGCGAGTTTGCCAACGACGCTTATCAGTTCGATGAAGTGCATGTGGACAATGATCAGTTGTCCAGCGCGAGGATCACCAGGCTTTCCCGTCACTGAGTGTGTTTCATTTTGGCGGTCTGTTGAGCTAGGGTGGATGTTCGCCTGTAGCGAAAAGTGTTTACCTGGACTTGGAGAGTCGCATGCACTTAGGAAAAGTCATCCCCATCCTGCGGATTTTCGACGAGGCCAAGGCGTTGGAATTCTACATCGACTTCCTGGGGTTCAAAGTGGACTGGCAGCATCGCTTTGAGGCCAATTTTCCGTTGTACCTGCAGGTGTCGCTGGGTGAGTGCGTGCTGCATTTGTCCGAGCATCATGGCGATGCGTGCCCGGGCGCTGCGGTGCGGATACAGGCGCAAGGAATAGACGCTTATCAGCAGCAATTGCAGGCCAGGAACTACCGTTACGCCAAGCCAGATGTGGAGCAGACCCCCTGGGGCTCGCGGGAGATGAGCATCAAGGACCCGTTTGGGAATCGGGTGGTGTTTGTCGAGGAAGGGGAGGGCTGAGGTAAATCGCAGGCAATAAAAAACCGCCTTAGTAGGGCGGTTTTTTTTTGCAATCCAGTTAGTGGCTGGATTGCTATCATCAAAGATGCATTGACCTGCAGGCGGATATTAACCCTGGTCTTATCATCACGCAAGATTGAACGATGTCCTGATCCACCTTCTTGTCTAAGTTTGCACGACGTGCGTGGAACCTCGTAGTGAATGCTGTGCATGTTTATCATGTTTGGAAATTCCTACGGGACAGCTTCGATGACCTTTAAGGTCTAATGAAGTGGAGCCGCCTCGGTTTAGATCGAGGCGGCTTTTTGTTTTTTACACCCGGAAATGACTGACCATCTGCTGCAACTGACTACCCAGCCGCGCCAATTCCACGCTCGACTTGGCCGTCTCGTCACTGGCCGTAGCGGTCTGCTCGGATACATCGCGCACATTCACGATGCTGCGGCTGATCTCTTCGGCCACGGCGCTCTGCTGTTCGGCGGCCGCTGCAATCTGCTGGTTCATCGACTGGATGTTCGACACTGTACGGGTGATGTTTTCCAGGGATGCACCGGCTTTGCGCGTGAGGTCCACGCTGCTGTCGGTCAGGCTGCGGCTGTTATTCATCGCGTTGGCCACTTGCTGGGTACCGTTCTGCAAGCCGGCAACCAGGCCTTCGATTTCCTCGGTGGATTTCTGCGTACGCTGGGCCAGGCCACGCACTTCGTCGGCCACCACGGCGAACCCACGACCGGCTTCACCGGCACGGGCTGCTTCAATCGCCGCGTTGAGGGCCAGCAGATTGGTCTGTTCGGCCACGGCCTTGATCACATCCATCACACTGCCGATCTTGTTGCTCTCTTGTTGCAGGTGGGTCATGGCGTCGGTAGAGCGTGCCACTTCGGCCGCCAGGCGTTCGATCTGGGCGATGGCCTCGGCCACCACCTTGTCGCCCGCGCGGGCCTGACCATCAGCATCGGCAGCGGCCAGGGAGGCCTGTTCGGCGTTGCGTGCCACTTCCTGCACGGTGGCGGTCATTTCATGCATCGCCGTGGCGACCTGGTCGGTCTCGATCTTCTGGCTGTTGACGCCGGCGCTGGTTTGCTCGGTCACGGCTGAGAGTTCCTCGGCCGCGCTGGCGATCTGGGTCACGCCGTCACGAATGCCGCTGATCAGTTCACGCAAGGTGGTGCCCATGCGCTGGATGCCTTGTTGCAACACACCCAGTTCATCACGGCGGGTGACCTGGATGTTGTGGCTCAGGTCGCCGGAGGCAATGCGCTCGACGACAGCCAGGGTGTCTTGCAGCGGGCGGGTGATCTGGCGGGTGATGACCCAGGCCGCGATGATGCCCACCAGCAGGGCCAGCAACGTGCTGATCAATTGCAGGCTGCGGGCCTGGGCGCTTTCGGCGTCGCGGCGTTCCAGCTGGATGTCGTAGAGCTTGTCGCTGATGGTGACGATATCGGCGCCCTGAGTGGTCATTTCAGCGCGGGCGGCCACGATGTTGGCGTTGGCGGCTTTATAGCTTTGTACCGCGCTGCGATAGGCACCCAGTGCGGTTTCCAGCGCGCTCAGCGCGGCCTGTTGGCTGCTGCCGAAGACGGCATTGAGGCTTTTCAGGCCGGCGATGGTTTTTTCGATTTGTGCGGCGGCACGGGCTTCGTTTTCTGCATTGACGTTGTTGGTGTAACCACGCACTTCGTAGCGCGCCAGCAGGAACTCTTCCTTGGCATTGGACACGGCCTGGAACTGTGCGAAACGTTCCGGGCTGTCGGGCATCTGCTGCACGCTAGTGTCCAGTGCATTGATTTGTGCGTTGGCGATGTCGGCCTTGTCGCCCATGACCTGGCGTGCAGCGTTGCCGTTGCGATAGGCCTCGCGCATTTTGTTCAACGACTGCTGATACGCCGTAATGACGGCTTTCTGTTGATTGAGCAGCTTGACGTTTTCAGGGCTCTTGAAGCTGTCCAGCAGCTTTTGTTGCTTGGCGGCAAAGGCGTCAAGGCTGGTTTGCACGTTCTGCGCCACTTCTTCATCGCCGTTGGCCAGCATATATTGCAGGCGCACAATACGCAGTTTGGTCAGTGAGGCGTTGAGCTGAGTGATGTCGCTCATCCAGTTGCTGCGATCGATCAGGCCGCCCAGGCTGGTCCAGCCGGTGAGTGCCAGGATCGAGGTGAGGACAAGCACCAGGCCGAAGCCCAGGCCCAGTTTGAGGTTGACGCTGATGTTACCGAACCAGCTGTTCATCTAATGCTCCGCAAGAGTGATGTCTGTTCGCTGGACGATGTTGTTTTGTTGGAGCCAGCCAAAGTGTGTAGCGCTGTATCGGCGGCAGGGCGTGAATCTGAAATACTTTTATCGGCGCAGTGAAAAAACGTTGCAGGTGCGGTAATGGAAGCGGGTGTGCGGGGCTCATCACGCGTCGGACTTGTGTGCTAGTCTGCGGGCCCTTTTAGTTTTGGATGGCGCAGTAAACAGCGTTGTCCTACAGCGGAGCCTCTTCATGTCCGAAGTTAATCTGTCCACCGACGAAACCCGCGTCAGCTACGGTATCGGCCGTCAGTTGGGCGACCAACTGCGCGACAACCCGCCGCCGGGCGTAAGCCTGGACGCGATCCTGGCCGGCCTGACCGATGCGTTCGCAGGCAAGCCAAGCCGTGTTGACCAGGAGCAAATGGCGGCCAGCTTCAAGGTGATCCGCGAAATCATGCAAGCCGAAGCCGCTGCCAAGGCTGAAGCTGCCGCAGGTGCGGGCCTGGCATTCCTGGCTGAAAACGCCAAGCGTGACGGCATCACCACACTGGCTTCCGGCCTGCAATTTGAAGTCCTGACAGCCGGTGATGGCGCCAAGCCAACCCGTGAAGATCAAGTGCGCACTCACTACCACGGCACGCTGATCGACGGCACGGTGTTCGACAGTTCCTACGAGCGCGGTCAGCCTGCAGAATTCCCGGTTGGCGGCGTGATCGCCGGCTGGACCGAAGCCCTGCAACTGATGAATGCCGGCAGCAAATGGCGTCTCTATGTGCCGAGCGAACTGGCTTACGGCGCGCAAGGCGTTGGCAGCATCCCGCCGCACAGCGTTCTGGTGTTCGACGTCGAGCTGCTCGACGTTCTGTAAGACCTGCTGATTACCGGTTGGGGCGAACCTGTTCACCCCAACCGGGTTTTGCGCGGTGGCTCATGGGTGAAACTTGCCATTGAGGTCCGTTGCCGGGCGCAACGCTCGGGCATAGCAGAACAGAAACAAGTTACGCACCACCTCTTTCAGCACACCGGGTTCACTTGAACTCAGGCCATTCACGTCCAGGTCGCCCTGGTCCTGCAGCTCATTCAGCGCTTCTTCTTCCAGCACCGCACAGACTTCGCCGGTTTCCCGATGCAGGATTCGCAGGTACGGATGTGGACGGTCCAGCCAGGCATCTATCAAATAAGTCATGGTCGTTCTCCTTGATGGGTTTCAATGAGAATAATTCTTATTCGTAGAATAGCAAGTGTCTATTGGCGGTTTATGATTTTTTGTGTGGGTATTTGAGACAGGTCAACGGGAGGGCAAAGCGCCATCCCGCAGCGGGTGCGGGATGGATGCAGCAGATTCAGACTTTGCGCACGAACTCGGACTTGAGCTTCATCGGACCGATGCCGTCAATCTTGCAGTCGATATCGTGGTCGCCGTCGCACAGGCGGATATTCTTGACCTTGGTGCCGACCTTGACCACCAGGGAAGTGCCCTTGACCTTGAGGTCCTTGATCACGGTGATCGTGTCGCCGTCCTGCAGGACATTGCCCACAGAGTCCTTCTTCACGGTTTCATCGCCCGCTGCTTCGGTCTCGCCAGTGGCGGACCATTCATGGGCGCATTCCGGGCAGACCAACTGGGTGCCGTCTTCGTAGGTGTATTCGGAATTGCATTTCGGGCAGGGTGGCAACGTGCTCACTAAAGCTCCTTGAGAGTCAGGATGGCTAAAAGTCGCACATTATATAGGGTTTTGTGGCCTTGCAGGCTGTATGAAATTCAAATGTGGGAGGGGGCTTGCCCCCGATTGCGGTCTGTCAGCCACCTTATACATTGGCTGAGCTACTGCTATCGGGGGCAAGCCCCCTCCCACAGGGTCCTGCGGCGCTGGTGCTTTAGTGAGTGCGGGCGACCGCAAACTCACTCAGCTCCACCAGGGCATCCCGGTATTCGCTGGCGGGCAGGGCGTCCAGGCACTTGATCGCACGGGCGACATAATCACGCGCCAACTGCGCGGTGTACTCCAGCGAGCCTGACGCCTCGACGGCCGCACGGATGGCCTCCAGGTCTTCGATGCCGCCTTTCTGGATCGCCTTGCGCACCAGTGCAGCCTGTTCCGGCGTGCCTTCGCGCATGGTGTAGATCAGCGGCAAGGTCGGCTTGCCCTCGGCCAGGTCGTCACCGACGTTCTTGCCCAGGGTTTCGGCGTCGCCCTTGTAGTCGAGCAGGTCATCCACCAGCTGGAACGCCACGCCCAGGTGATCGCCAAAGGTGCGCAGGGCCTCGGCCTGTTCGGCAGTGGCGCCGCACAGTGCCGCGGCGCTGTGGGTGGAGGCTTCGAAGAGCATCGCGGTCTTGCCGCGAATCACTTCCATGTAGGTTTCTTCGGTGGTGCTGGCGTCGCGTACCTTCGACAGCTGCAGCACTTCGCCTTCGGCGATGATGCGCGTGGCCTGTGAAAGAATTTTCATCACCGGCATCGAGCCCAGTTCAACCATCATTTCGAACGAGCGCGAGTACAGGAAGTCGCCCACCAGCACGCTTGGCGCGTTGCCCCACATGGCATTGGCGGTCTCGCGGCCACGGCGCATGCCGGACATGTCGACCACGTCGTCATGCAGCAGGGTGGCGGTGTGCAGGAATTCGATGGTGGCGGCCAGCAGGCGCAGGTCATCGCCTTCGCGGCCCAGGGCCTTGCCGCACAGCAACACTAATAAAGGACGCAGACGCTTACCGCCCGCCGACGTAATATAGTCGCCAATTTTGGAGACCAGCGGCACTTTGGACGTCAGCTGCTGCTTGATGATGCCGTCGACGGCGCTAAAATCGTCCGCGACCGCGCGGTAGAAAGCTTGGGGTTGCATCAGCGACAGTCGCTCCAGAAGGGTTGCGCGGCATGCTAGGACCCTGACCCCCGGGTGTCAAGGCGCGATAGACGGCCCCTTGCAACACCCATTTACCTTGCGTACAATCGCGCACCCTGAACTTCCTGGGCAGCACCTGCCTTACGCAATTGCATTCGGGACGTCCATCCCATGCAGCCATGCCAGCCAATACCTCTTCTTATAAAGCGCTGGGTGAGCAGGATTATCGGAGAAATACCATGTCGTACGCAGTAATTGTTACTGGTGGCAAGCAATACAAAGTCGCCCCAGGTGAATACCTGAAGATCGAAAAACTGGAAATCGCCACTGGCGAATCCGTGACGTTTGATCGCGTTCTGTTGGTCGCCAATGGCGATGACGTGAACATCGGCGCTCCAGTTGTTGCTGGCGCTACCGTTGTGGCTGAAGTGATCTCCCAAGGTCGTCACGATAAAGTCCGCATCATCAAGTTCCGTCGTCGTAAGCACCACATGAAGCGTATGGGCCACCGCCAGTGGTACACCGAGATCAAAATCACCGGTATTCAGGCTTAATTTCAGCCTAATTCCTCACTAGGAGAATTGACTCATGGCACACAAAAAAGCTGGTGGTAGTACCCGTAACGGTCGCGACTCAGAAGCCAAACGCCTTGGCGTGAAGATGTATGGCGGCCAGAAAATCATTCCGGGCAACATCATCGTGCGTCAGCGCGGCACCCAATTCCACGCCGGTTACGGTGTTGGCATGGGTAAGGATCACACCCTCTTCGCGAAAATCGAAGGCGTGATCAAGTTTGAAGTAAAAGGCGCGTTCAACCGCCGTTACGTGAGCGTTGTCGCCGCTTAATTGCGCGATCGCTGGAAAAGCCCTGTCTCGCGACGGGGCTTTTTCGTTTATGGGGTGAGTCTCTTGCAAAGCTGTTTGTGATGGGCTCCGGGGCTGGATTTGCGGTCGCTGATTGAGGTCGCTACGCTCATTTTTGCAAGAGTCTTATGTCTTGGTTTCTTAAGCTCGTCCACGCGGCGAGAGGCGTTTTGTTATGAAGTTCGTTGATGAAGTTTCCATCCGAGTAAAAGCAGGCGACGGCGGTAACGGTTGCATGAGTTTCCGTCGCGAAAAGTTCATTGAAAACGGTGGCCCCAACGGCGGTGACGGCGGTGACGGCGGTTCCATCTACATGATGGCCGACGAAAACCTCAACACCCTGGTCGACTACCGTTACACCCGGCACTTTGATGCCGAGCGTGGCTCCAACGGCGGCAGCACCGACTGCACCGGTAAAAAAGGCGAAGACCTGGTACTGCGCGTACCGGTCGGTACCACGATCATCGACTCCGCGACCCAGGAAGTGATCGGCGACCTGACCAAGGCCGGCCAGAAGCTGATGGTAGTGCAGGGCGGCTGGCACGGTCTGGGTAACACCCGATTCAAGTCCAGTACCAACCGTGCACCACGCCAGACCACCCCGGGCAAGCCGGGCGAGCAGCGCGACCTCAAGCTGGAAATGAAAGTGCTCGCCGACGTAGGCCTGCTGGGCCTGCCGAACGCCGGTAAAAGTACCTTCATCCGCTCGGTCTCGGCCGCCAAGCCGAAAGTCGCCGACTACCCGTTCACCACCCTGGTACCCAACCTGGGCGTGGTCAGCGTCGACCGCTGGAAGAGCTTTGTGATCGCCGACATTCCTGGCCTGATCGAAGGCGCTTCCGACGGCGCAGGCCTTGGGATTCGCTTCCTCAAGCACTTGTCGCGCACGCGTTTGCTGCTGCACCTCGTCGACATGGCGCCACTGGATGACACCAGTGCAGCCGACGCCGCCGAAGTGATCGTCAGCGAGCTGACCAAGTTCAGCCCGGCCCTGGCCGAGCGTGACCGTTGGCTGGTGCTGAACAAGTGCGACCAGATCCTTGAGGAAGAGCACGAAGAGCGCGTCAAGGAAATCGTCGATCGCCTGGAGTGGGAAGGTCCGGTGTACGTGATCTCGGCCATCGCCAAAGAAGGCACCGAGCGCCTGACCCGCGACATCATGCGCTACCTGGAAGACCGCGCCGACCGCCTGGCGGCCGACCCGGTATTCAAGGCCGAGCTGGCCGAGCTCGACCAGCAGATCGAAGACGAAGCCCGTGCCCAGCTGCAAGCGCTGGACGACCAGCGTGCCCTGCGCCGCAGCGGCGTGAAGTCGGTGCATGACATCGGCGACGATGACTGGGACGAAGAAGACGTGGATGATGAGGACGGCCCGGAAATCATTTACGTGCGCGACTGATTCGTTGCGATAAACTTGAACGCCGCTCCCTTGGAGCGGCGTTTTGGTATCCGGGTATAACGTTATGGGCGGCGCTGGGTCGCGCGGCCCTCACTCTAAGGTTGAAGATGATGCGGAGCAAAGTGACAGGTGCGCAGCGCTGGGTCGTGAAGATCGGCAGTGCGTTGCTGACAGCGGATGGCAAGGGGTTGGACCGTGCCGCCATGAGCGTCTGGGTCGAGCAGATGGTGGCCTTGCATGAGGCCGGAGTCGAGTTGGTGCTGGTATCGTCCGGGGCAGTTGCCGCCGGAATGAGCCGCCTCGGCTGGACCGCGCGACCCAGCGCGATGCACGAACTGCAAGCCGCCGCCGCCATCGGCCAGATGGGCCTGGTGCAAGCCTGGGAGTCCAGCTTTGCCGAGCACGGTCGCCACACGGCGCAGATCCTGCTGACCCATGACGACCTGTCCGACCGCAAGCGTTACCTCAACGCCCGCAGTACCCTGCGCGCGCTGGTGGAGCTCAAGGTCATCCCGGTGATCAACGAGAACGACACCGTGGTCACCGACGAAATCCGTTTCGGCGACAACGACACCCTCGCCGCGCTGGTAGCCAACCTGGTGGAAGCCGACCTGCTGGTGATCCTCACCGA
>NZ_CVTX01000078.1:0-3063 GCF_900005715.1 Pseudomonas sp. 34 E 7 | reverse complement strand
GGTCGATAAGGCCAAGCCGCCGGCCTTCGACCCTGCAGCCGACCCGCTGGACGCGATGCCTGCCGTGCGCCTGGCAATGGAGCAGGGCGGTCATGTGTCGGCCGGCAGCCAGGCAACCCAGAAAGCCGCGCCAGCCACGGTCCAGGATCAACCGACCGCCGCGCAGAATTTTGCCGCCGGCCTGGCCACGATGGTCGATCAACAAGCCACCAAGGACAGCACCCATAACGGCGGCGACAAGGCCTTTGGCGCACTGATCGATGACGGCCTCAAGGACCTCAAGCGTGCCGACAGCGACACCCGCGTGGATGACTTCGCCAACCGCCTGGCCGCGCTGACCCAGGCCGCCACGCCGAAAACCGCCAACGCCTTGCCACCGGTGATCAACGCCCCGCTGGCCATGCACCAGAGCGGCTGGACCGAAGAAGTGGTCAACCGCGTGATGTACCTCTCCAGCGCGAGCCTCAAGTCGGCCGAAATCCAATTGCAGCCGGCCGAACTGGGGCGCCTGGATATCAAGGTCAGCATGACGCCCGACCAGCAGGCCCAGGTCAGTTTCATGAGTGGCCATGCCGTGGTGCGTGAAGCGCTGGAAAGCCAGTCCGGCCGCTTGCGCGAGATGTTCGCCCAGCAGGGCATGGGGCAGGTGGATGTGAACGTGTCCGACCAGTCCCGGGGGCAGGAGCAGCAGCAACAGCAAAACCAGGCGCGGGGTGTGAGCAGTGGCGGCCGGCGAGGTGATAGCGCTGACACCGGCAGTCACGTTGACGTGGCTGAAGCGGTCAAGCCCGTGACCTCCACTGTGATCGGCTCCAGCGCCGTCGACTATTACGCCTGACCCAAGTCAAATAGAGATCCAAGTGTGGGAGGGGGCTTGCCCCCGATTGCGGTGTATCAGCGACAGATTTGTTGACTGACACACTGCTATCGGGGGCAAGCCCCCTCCCACATTTGATTTGTGTTGCCCTGGCGCCAGACAACTCTGGCATAACACTTGCTCTTGCCTATCCGTATATCTATGAATTCCCGAATAGTGACGGATTATTGGCATGGCGAACAGCGACGACGCAGCAACTCCCCCGGCAGGCAAAGGCAAAGGCAAGCTCAAGCTGATCCTGCTGATTGTGCTGGGCCTGCTCCTGGCCATTGGCGCCTCGATTGGCGGCACTTGGTACATCATGCACAGCAACGCAAGCAAACCTGCGCCTGCCGCCGAAACCGCCACTAACGTCAAGCAACCGGCAATCTTCGAACCGATGCTGCCGGCCTTTGTCGCCAACTACAATCAGAACGGTCGCCAACGCTACTTGCAGGTGAGCATCACCTTGCTGGCGCGCAACCAGGCGGACCTGGACGCGCTCAAAGTGCACATGCCGGTGATCCGCAACAACCTGGTGATGCTGTTCTCGGGCCAGAGCTTCGACAGCCTGGCCACCCCGGTGGGCCAGGAAATGCTGCGCCAGAAGGTCACTGCCAGCGTGCAGGAAGTGGCCCAGAAAGAGCTCGGCAAAGTCGTGATAGAGCAGGCGCTCTTCACTAACTTCGTATTGCAGTAGGATCACGACATGGCCGTGCAAGACCTGCTGTCCCAGGATGAAATCGACGCGCTGTTGCATGGCGTGGACGATGGTCTGGTGCAGACCGAAATGGCTGCCGAGCCCGGCAGTGTCAAAAGTTATGACCTGACCAGCCAGGATCGCATCGTCCGTGGACGCATGCCGACCCTGGAAATGATCAACGAACGTTTCGCCCGTTACACCCGCATCAGCATGTTCAACATGCTGCGCCGCTCGGCGGACGTCGCCGTGGGTGGCGTGCAGGTGATGAAGTTTGGTGAATACGTGCACTCGCTGTACGTGCCCACCAGCCTCAACCTGGTCAAGATCAAGCCGTTGCGCGGCACCGCGCTATTCATCCTTGACGCCAAGCTGGTGTTCAAGCTGGTGGACAACTTCTTCGGCGGCGACGGCCGTCACGCCAAGATCGAAGGCCGTGAGTTCACGCCCACCGAACTGCGCGTGGTGCGCATGGTGCTGGAGCAGGCTTTCATCGACTTGAAGGAAGCGTGGCAGGCGGTCATGGAAGTCAATTTCGAGTACATCAACTCGGAAGTGAACCCGGCCATGGCCAACATCGTCGGGCCGAGCGAAGCCATTGTGGTGTCCACGTTCCACATCGAACTCGATGGCGGCGGCGGCGACCTGCACGTGACCATGCCGTACTCGATGATCGAGCCGGTGCGCGAAATGCTCGACGCCGGTTTCCAGTCCGACCTCGACGACCAGGACGAGCGCTGGGTCAAGGCCCTGCGCGAAGACCTGCTGGACGTCGACGTGCCCCTGAGCGCCACTGTGGCCCGTCGCCAGCTACGCCTGCGCGACATTCTGCACATGCAGCCGGGGGACGTGATCCCCGTCGAATTGCCGGAAGAACTGATCATGCGCGCCAACGGTGTGCCGTCGTTCAAGGTCAAGCTCGGCTCTCACAAAGGCAACCTGGCGTTGCAAGTGATCGAACCGATCAACCGCCGCTGATCAACATTCATTTTTGCTACGCCGAGGACATGTAATGGCTACCGAACACGAAAACACTTCCGCCGAAGACCAGGCCCTGGCTGACGAGTGGGCTGCGGCCCTGGAAGAAACCGGCGATGTCGGCCAGGACGACATCGATGCGCTGCTGGCCGCCGACGCCGCGTCCGCACCGGCCGGCAAGCGCCTGCCGATGGAAGAATTCGGCAGCGTGCCGAAAAACAACGACCCGGTGACCCTCGACGGTCCCAACCTGGATGTGATCCTGGACATTCCAGTGTCGATTTCCATGGAAGTGGGCAGCACCGAAATCAACATCCGCAACCTGCTGCAGCTCAACCAGGGCTCGGTGATCGAGCTGGACCGCCTGGCCGGCGAACCGCTGGACGTGCTGGTCAACGGCACGCTGATCGCCCATGGCGAGGTGGTGGTGGTCAACGAGAAGTTCGGCATTCGCCTGACGGACGTGATCAGCCCGAGCGAACGCATCAAGAAGTTGCGCTGAAATGAAGTACTCGATGGCGGGACTGTG